>CAZUVG010000055.1:3223-11179 GCA_964623765.1 uncultured Roseicyclus sp. | reverse complement strand
GGGTCATCGTGCGCGAGGGCTCGGTCCTCGGCATGGGCGTCTACATCGGCCAGTCGACGAAAATCGTTGACCGCGAGACCGGCGAGGTCACGTATGGCGAGGTGCCCGCAGGCTCCGTCGTCGTCTCGGGCTCGATGCCCTCGAAGAACGGCGTGAACCTCTACTGCGCCGTCATCGTGAAGCGGGTGGACGAGAAGACCCGTGCCAAGACCTCCATCAACGAGCTTCTGCGCGACTGAGCCCGGCCCTTCCGCGGCGACCGGATCGCGCTGTTCGGCCAGCCGCCGATCTTTTCCGTCGCGACATGGCAGGCCCCCTGCCTGCGGACAGTTTCGGCCAGGCACGCGGCAGGTGGTCGTGACCGGCCGTCTCGGGGCGACGACGCTCCCGTTCCGGATCGGGCGGCCTGCCGCAGAAGTCGCCGGTCCATCTGGCCAGATCGCAGGCGCCGCTTGACAGTGCCGGCAGCGCGTCCCATGCCGCGGCAATGGCGAACGGTTCGGGCAGCGCACGTCGGCAGGACGTCTACAGCCTCGTGGTCGAGGTCGGCCGGAAGGCGGGCGACGGCCTGCCTGACGGGGCGACGGGCGCCGCACTTCTGTGCTACGCCTCGGGTGTGGACGAGGCAGAGGCCGTGCGCGAGACCGTCGCCGTCCTGAAGCAGGCCGGCCTCGCGCCGCTCGACGTCTCGGGCTACGGCACACGCGCAGACCGGGAAGCCGCGGGCGAGGAGATCGGGGCGGAGGACGCGGCGCTGATGCAGCGCGCGCTCGACGAGAACGCCGTGATCGTGGTCCAGATGACCCCGTTCTTCGAAGAAGGCGGGGCAGCCTGATCGCAGCTCAGGGCACGAAGCCCTGAGCATGAGCGCCCCGTCCCAGAAGCGCGCGGGCCGCGGCCTTGTCCAGTACAGGCAGGGAGGGGCTGCAGTCGTGCGCCACGGGTCGCGCGGCTGCGGGACGCGCGTCCTCGGCCTCCAGCACCTCGGACAGGAAGGCAGTCTCGACGGGGCAGCGCCAGACGGAGATGCAGACTGGATCGTCTAGCAGGATGTGGTGGAACCGCCGCACGGGTCGCGCGCGGTCCGGCACCGCGGTGCGTCCGGGCACGAGATCGCCTGCCCGCACCAGAACGCTTTCCCGGCCCGCGAGGTATTCGACCTCGGCACCGTCCCGCGCGATCCGCGTCTCGGGCGTCACGCACACATCGGCGCCGAGCCCGAAATAGGGCGCCTTCAGCCGGATGGGCGCGGCGCGCCCGAGGCAGAGCATCTCGCGGGCGTCGATCCAGCGGACGGTGTGGACGCGGCCGTCCGCTGCGCAGACCCGCATCCCCGGCCGGATACCGTCCACCGCCACCGGTCCATCGGGCGTGACAAGCCGCGCACCGTCGGCGATCCCGGGCAGGCCGGGGGCCCGCAGCGGATGCGTTGCGATGGCGGCCACATGCGCGCTTCGGGCAAAGCCCGCGTCGCGGGGCAGCGCCTCGTCCAGGCGCGGGGCGCGGGCGATGCCGAGGCGTAGCCGCCATCGCGCGCCAGTGTCGGAATTGCGCAGGTCGATCGCGCCCTCCCGGCCCCGCGCACAGGCGACCAGGCGCAGTGTCAGAAGCTGCCCGGGCCCGAGAAAGGCAGGCGGAGTCGACTGGTCGAGAAATTCCCCGTGCAGGACCCGGAGCGCGCCGTCATGCATGAGATAGAGGCTCATGGCTCGCCGCGCCGGGGCTGCCCCCTGCCACAGCCTTACCGCACCCCGGCGCGCCCGTGGCGCGGCGATCTCCAGCCAGAGCGACAGCGCCTGCAGGGTGACGTCCTCGGGCTCGCGGTGCACGGCGAGGCCGCGAAGGTCCTGCGTCACGCCCGCGTGCCAGATCGCGGCCCAGCCCATCGCTCAGGCCCGACCCTGCGCGGGCGCAGCCCGGCGAACGCTCATCGCGGGTGGCTCCATGTTCATCAGTCCTGTTGCCGCTCGGCGACGCGCGCCGGTGCCCCTGCCTCGTTCCCCCGGTTTCCCCGGGGGCCTTATCCCGTCGTTCCAGATACCTAGCAGGCCTGCACTCTTCGGTGAATCGCTCCCGGTTCGGGTTCGGGCCATTGTGCCTTCGCCGCCACGGGGTTAGGCGGACGGCATGGATGCCCCGACGGACCCACAGCCCATGCCCATCGACCCGGTCGAACTGACAGCCGCGCTCGTCCGCTGCCCCAGTGTGACCCCCGAGGAGGGCGGCGCCCTCCGGCTCCTGCAATCCACGCTCGAGGAGGCGGGATTCTCCTGCACACGCGTCGACCGCGACGGCACGCCCAACCTCTTCGCGCGCTGGGGTCCGCGGAACGCGCGGCGCAGCTTCGGCTTCAACGGGCACACGGACGTCGTGCCCGTGGGCGACCCGGCGGACTGGACGCATCCGCCCTTCTCGGCGCACCGCGAGGACGGCTGGCTCTACGGCCGCGGCGCGACCGACATGAAGTCGGGCGTGGCAGCCTTCGTCGCCGCCGCCGTCGCGCTGGTATCGCAAGCGCCGCCGGACGGTGCCATCGTCATCGCCGTCACGGGCGACGAGGAGGGGCCGGGGCGGGACGGCACCATCGCGATCCTCGACTGGATGGCTGCCGAGGGCGAGCGGATGGACGTCTGCATCGTGGGCGAGCCGACCTGTCCCGAGGTGCTCGGCGACATGATCAAGATCGGCCGCCGCGGCTCGATGACCGCGCATTTCGAGGTGACCGGAAAGCAGGGCCATTCCGCCTACCTTCACAAGGCGCTGAACCCAATGCCCGCCGTCGCGCTGCTCGCGCACAGGCTGTCGACCCACAAGCTCGACGAGGGCACGGAGCATTTCGATCCCTCGACGCTTTCGGTGACCACGATCGACACCGGCAACCCCGCCTCGAACGTGATCCCGGCGCGAACGCGGATGACCGTGAACCTCCGCTTCAACGACCTCCACGATGGTGCCGCCCTGACGGAGTGGCTCCGCGCCGAGGCCGACCGCGTGGCCGCCGAGACCGGGGTGCGCATCGCCATGGCGGCCCACGTCTCGGGCGAGGCCTTCCTGACCCCGCCCGGCGAATTCTCCGGCCTCGTCCTCGCCGCCGTCGAGGCGGAGACCGGGCAGCGGCCGGTCCTGTCAACGACCGGCGGCACCTCGGACGCGCGGTTCGTGAAGGACCATTGTCCGGTCGTCGAGTTCGGTCTCGTCGGCCACCGGATGCACGAGGTCGACGAGCGCGTGCGCGAGGCGGACATCCGCGGCCTCGCGGCGGTCTACAGTCGCATCCTTGCGGACTACTTCGCGGCCTGATCCTGTGGCCGCCGCCGAGGGGCCTCTGCCACCGGTGCGCGTGCCGCGCGACGCCCGGGCGCGGTCGAGCGGTTCCCGGGACGGGGCCCCGCCTCCGCGGGTGTCGCACCCCGATTCCCCCATGACCTGTCGCCGCGCCCGTGCTAGGCCGAGCGTATGTCCGAGCTTCCCACCAAGGCCCAGATTCTCCACTGGATCGCCGCGAACCCCACGGCAACCTCGAAGCGCGACATAGCGCGGGCCTTCCACGTGAAGGGCGCCGCGCGGATCGACCTGAAGCGTATCCTGAAGGAACTGGAGGACGAGGGGCATCTCGAGAAGCGGCGCAAGACCTATCGCGACCCCGACAGGCTGCCGCCGGTGAGCGTGCTGCAGGTGATGGCGCCGGACGACCTAGGCGACGTCTTCTGCCGTCCGCTCGAATGGCATGGCGAGGGGCCCGAGCCGCGTATCCTGTTCTCGGCCCGCGCGACCGATCCGGCCGTCGGCGCGGGCGACCGTATTCTCGCCCGGATGCAGGAGGTGCAGGGCGAGGATCATCGCTACGTCGCCCGGCTGATCCGGCGCATCGGGACCAATCCGCGGCGCATCCTCGGCATCTTCCGGACCGGGGCCGAGGGCGGGCGGATCGTGCCGATCTCCAAGGGCGCCGACAGGGAATGGCAGGTCCGCCCCGGCGACGCACACGGCGCGAAGGACGGCGAACTGGTCGAGGCGGAGCAGGCGGGGCCGAAGGGCCGGATGGGCGCGCCTCGGGCGCGGGTCACCGACCGGCTGGGCGATCCCGGCGCGCCGAAGGCCGTCAGCCTGATCGCCATCCACGAGCACGGCATTCCCGACGCCTTTCCAGACGACGTGATCGCCGAGGCCGACGCGGCGAAGCCGGCCGGGCTGCAGGGGCGCGAGGACCTGCGCGACCTGCCGCTCGTCACGATCGACCCGGCGGATGCGCGGGACCGCGACGACGCCGTGCTCGCCCATGCCGACGACGACCCGAAGAACCCGGGCGGCCATGTCATCTGGGTCGCCATCGCAGACGTCGCCCATTACGTGCGCTACGGCAGCGCACTCGACCGCGAGGCGCGCCGGCGGGGCAATTCCACCTATTTTCCCGACCGCGTCGTGCCGATGCTGCCGGACAGGTTGTCGGGAGATCTCTGCAGCCTCCACGAAGACGTGCCGCGGGCCTGCATCGCAGTGCGCATGGTGGTGGATGCGGAGGGCGAGTTGCGCGACCAGCGCTTCGTCCGGGGCCTCATGCGCTCGCGCGCCTCGCTGGAGTACGCGCAGGTTCAGGCGGCGCAGGACGGCGACCCCTCGGAGGAGACGGAGCCCCTGCTCGAGCCCGTCATCCGGCCCCTCTATGCTGCCTACGCCACGCTCCGCGCCGCGCGGGAGCGCCGCCAGCCGCTCGACCTCGACCTGCCGGAACGGCGCATCGAGATCGACGAGAAGGGGCGCGTGGCCTCGGTCGCCTTCAAGGACCGCCTAGACGCCCACCGGCTGATCGAGGAGTTCATGGTGCTCGCCAACGTCGCCGCCGCGCGAACGCTGGCGGCGAAGCGGACGCCGCTGCTCTACCGCGTCCACGAGGAACCCGCGCCCGAGAAGATCGAGGCGCTGAGGGAGACGGCCGAATCCGCGGGCTTCACGCTGGCCAAGGGGCAGGTGCTGAAGACCGCGCAGCTCAACCGCCTTCTCGCGCAGGCCGAAGGGACGGAGCATGACGAGCTGATCAATCTCTCCACCCTGCGCTCCATGACCCAGGCCTACTACAGCCCCGAGAACTTCGGCCATTTCGGCCTCGCGCTGACGCAGTATGCCCATTTCACCTCGCCGATCCGGCGCTATTCCGACCTCGTGGTGCACCGCGCGCTGATCGCGGCGCACGGCTGGGGCCGCGACGGGCTGAAACCCGAGGAGACCGAGCGGCTGGAGGAGACGGCGAAGCACATCTCCGAGACCGAGCGGCGTTCCATGGCGGCCGAGCGCGACACGACGGACCGTTACCTCGCCGCCTATCTCTCCGACCGGGTGGGCGCCGAGTTCACCGGCCGGATCAGCGGCATTGCCCGCTTCGGTGCCTTCGTGAAGCTGGACGAGACCGGGGCCGACGGCCTTTTGCCCATGCGCTCGATCGGGCACGAGTATTTCCACTACGACGCCGAGAGCCAGACGCTGATGGGCGCCGACAGCGGCCTTGTCATCGGCATCGGCGACCGGGTGAAGGTGCGCCTGGACGAGGCCGTGCCGGTCACGGGCGGGCTGACCCTCGAACTTCTGGAACTGGAAGACCGCGCCATGCCGCGGCGTCCGTCGCGGGCGCGCAAGGGCGCGCCGCCGAGGCGGAAGGAGGCGCGGTCGGGCAAGAAGAAGGCCAAGCTCCGCAAGAAGGCCGCGCGCGGGGCTTGAGGCCGCTCCGACGGCAAGAGATCGCGCATCGCCCGCGCCCGGCCTGTGCGGCGCGGAACCTTTTCGCTATCTTCATAGCCAATCGAGCAAGAATGGACCGCATACCATGCGCGGCGTCACGATCCTTTCCCTGGCCCTCCTCGGTCTGAGCCTGCCCGCCTTGGCGCTTCCGCCGGCACGCTCGCCCTTGCCGCAGGAAAGGCCGGAACTCACGACCCTCGCCGTCTCGACTGCGGCCGAGCGTCAGGTGCCGACGCAATTCGCCGTAAGCCGGTCTCTGCGCCCGATCCTGCGCGGCAGCGAAGGGGCGCTACCCGTCCGCGCGGCGCCCGTGGTCGATGCTGGCTTCGCCCGCTGGATAGATGGCTTCCGCGGGCGCGCCATGGCAGCTGGCATCCGGCCCGGAACCTTCGACCGCGCCTTCGCCGGCGTGACGCTGGAGGAACGGGTGATCGAGCGCGACCGCAACCAGGCGGAGTTCAGCCGCACGCTCTGGGACTACCTCGACAGCGCGGTCTCCGATACGCGCGTGGCCAACGGCCGCGCGGCCTTCGCCGAGCATCGCGAGACACTGGCGGCCATCGAGCGGCGGTATCGCGTGGATGCGGAGGTGGTCGTCGCGATCTGGGGCCTCGAGAGCGCCTACGGCGCCGTGCGCGGCTCGACCGACATCGTCTCGGCCATGGCCACGCTCGCGTATGACGGTCGCCGCCGCGACTTCTTCGAGGCGCAGCTGATCGCCGCCTTGCGCATTTTGCAGGCGGGCGACGTCAGCCCGCGGCAGATGACCGGCTCGTGGGCCGGGGCGATGGGCCACACGCAATTCATGCCGACAAGCTACCTCGAACATGCACAGGACTTCGACGGGGACGGGCGGCGCGACATCTGGTCGGACGATCCGGCCGACGCGCTGGCCTCTACCGCCGCCTATCTCGCCAATTTCGGCTGGACCTACGGCCAGCCCTGGGCTGTCGAGGTCCGGCTCCCGCGCGGTTTCGACTATTCGCTCGCCGGCGAGCGCGTGCGGCGCGATGCGCGCTTCTGGCGGCGGCAGGGCGTGACGCTGGCCGATGGCGGACAGGTTCCGGATCATGGCGAGGCCTCGATCCTTCTGCCCGCGGGAGCGCGGGGCGTGGCGCTGATGATCTTCGACAACTTCCGCGTGATCGAGCGCTACAATCCCGCCGACGCCTACGTGATCGGCGTGGGCCACCTCGCCGACCGGATCGTGGGAGGCGGGCCGTTCCGCGCAAGCTGGCCACGGGGCGATCGGGCGCTCACCGGCGCCGAGCGGCGGGAATTGCAGCAGCGGCTGAGCGCCTCGGGCTTCTCGACGGGCGGCATAGACGGAATCGTGGGGCCGAACACGATCGAGGCCGTCCGCCGCTACCAGCAGGCGGAGGGTGTCGTGCCGGACGGTTACGCGTCTCTGCGTCTGCTCGAACAACTCCGCTAGATTAGGGCCGGGGCGACCGCGGCCTCCGTCACGGGCCTCACGTCGCCCAGCCGCCGGGGCCTCAGTCCGATCCAGTCTGGCGCGTGGCGCGACGTCAAGCTGGCGATGGTGTCCATGTGCCCCGGCATGGCGCGCGGCGGATTCGACTTCCAGCTTACATGGCCCTAGATTTGAGAACGAATAGAGAACGCTTGTGACATGCCCTCACGCCCCGACACGAAGACCCGGCGCATCCTGTCGCTGTGGTTCCCCCGCCTCGCTGCCGAGCGAGCCCTGCGGCTGGAGCCCGCGCTCTCCGAGACCCCGCTTGCCGTGGTGTCGGAGACGGGCAACCTGCGCCTCGTCGCCTCTCTCACCACGGCGGCCGAGGTGCGCGGCCTCCACCGCGGCCAGCCGCTGGGCGAGGCGGCGACGCTCTGCCCCGACCTCGTGACGCGGCCTGCCGACACGGCGGGCGAGGCCGCCTTTCTCGCCGCGCTCCGCCGCTGGGCGGGCAAGTTCAGCCCCTGGGTGGCCGAGGAGGCGCCGGAGGGACTGATGATCGACCTGACCGGCTGCGCGCATCTCTTCGGCGGGGAGGCGGCGCTGTTCTCCCAGGTGAAGGAGGACTGCGCCGACCTCGGCCTGACGGTGCGCGCCGGAATCGCGGACACCGCGGGCGCGGCCTGGGCGCTCGCCCGCTACGCGCAGGGGGCCACGGGGCCCGTCCATACCGGCGACGCCATCGACCAGGAGGCGCGCGCCACCCGCTCCCGCGCCGGCCGCCGCCACTGGACGAAGGGCGGCAT
>CAZUVG010000055.1:0-3213 GCA_964623765.1 uncultured Roseicyclus sp. | reverse complement strand
AGGCCCGCCCCGGCCGCCAGGCCCGCATCGCGGCGCCCGGCGCCACGCGGCAGGCGATCTCTCCGCTGCCCGTTGCGGCGCTGCGCGTGCCGGAGGACACCGCGCAGGGCCTCGCCGGCCTCGGTCTCCGCCGCATTGGCGACCTTTTGGGCATGCCGCGCGCAGGTCTCGCCCGCCGCTTCGGCGCGGATCTCGTCCGCCGCCTCGACCAGGCCCTCGGCGTGGAGCCCGAGCCGATCTCGCCCGCGGGCGCACCCCTCCACTTCGCCGTCCGCCTCAGTCTGCCCGAGCCCATCGGGCTCGAGGCCGACATACTCGCAGGCCTCGACCGCCTGATGCCGCCGCTCTGCGAGAAGATGCGCGCGCAGGGGCGCGGCGCCCGCCGCGTCCGGCTGGAGGCCTCCCGCGTCGATGGCGACTGCCAGGTGATCGAGGTGGGCCTTGCCCGTCCCGCGGACCGGCCCGACCATCTCCGTCCCCTGTTCGAACTGAAGATGGGCGGCATCGACGCGGGCTTCGGCATCGACCGCCTGCGCCTCTCCGCCCCCCTGACCGAGCCCTTGCACGCCACCGGGCACAAGGGCGGCTGGGCCGTCAGTGCCGAGGCCGAGGTCCCCCGCGGCACGGCGCAGGAGATGGCGGATCTCATCGCCCGGATCGGCGCGCGCGTCGGGCTCGAGGCGATCACCCGCGCCCACCCCGCCGACAGCCACATCCCCGAGAAGACCGCCGCAATCCTCGCCGCCGCCTGGTCCGAACCGGCGACGGACTGGCCCGAGGCGCCCCGCCCCCGGCCGCTGACGCTCTGCCGCCCGGAGCCGGTGCACGCCCCCGACGGTCCCGACGTCCCGCCCGCGTTTGCCTGGCGCGGCCGCCGCCTGCGCACCCGCTCGGCCACGGGCCCCGAGCGCATCGCGCCCGAATGGTGGCTCGACGATCCCGACTGGCGCTCGGGCGTGCGCGACTACTGGCGCGTCACGACGGAGGACGGTGCCACGCTCTGGCTCTACTATGCCCACGGGGCCGCGGGGGGCGGCACGACCTTCGCAGGCTGGTTCGCGCACGGCGATTTCGGGTGAGCCACATGGACGAGCCACGGGCTTTCAAGGCCGGGGCGCTCGGCGCGATCGCGATCCGCTGCGACGACGTCGCGTGCATGGCCGGGTTTTCCGGCACCATCCTCGGCCCCGGGCGCATGTCGGGCAACACCTCGGACAGCCTCGTCTCCTTCCGCATCGCCGAGGGTTTCTCCGGACACTCGAGCGTCCTCGCCCACTCAGGACAAGACCGCAGGCACCCGACCCGGCCTTTCGTAACACCGTCGAAACCGTGGCGTAATAACCGAGCCTCGAGACGGCGTGACCCCTTCTTCTTGTCCCAAGTACGGTGGGGGAGCGCGAGGGGGCGAAGCCCCCTCGCACCGGTCGCCGACGCAGTCGGCGAAATTCTCGGGCCGCGTTCAGACCGCCGCCCTGCGCATCTCGTCGAGATACACCTCGCGCAGCCGGCCGGCGACGGGTCCCGGCAGGCCCGATCCCACTGCGACCCCGTCGATCTCCACCACGGGCATCACGAAGGCCGAGTCGGCCTCCTGCGCCTCGGCGACGGTGAAGCGCCGCTCCTCCACCGTCATCCGCGCCTCGCCCGCGAAGCGAAGCACCGCGGCCCGCGTGATCCCGTGCAGGATCTCGGTCCCCAGGTGCCGCGTCACTATGGTCCCGCCATTGACGATGTAGGCATTGTTCGACGTCCCCTCGGTGACGAAGCCGTCCTCCACCATCCACGCGTCGTCGCAACCTGCGGCCTTCGCCATCATCTTGCCCATCGAGGGATAGAGCAGCTGAACGGTCTTGATGTCGCGCCGACCCCAGCGTTCGTCCGGGATCGAGATGACGCGGATGCCCTGTTTCGCCGCCGGGCTGTCGGTGAGGCCAGGCTTGGACTGCGTGAACAGGACGATGGTCTGCGGCGTGTTCTCAGGGGGATAGGCGAAGTCGCGGTCGGTCGCCGCGCCGCGCGTGATCTGGAGATACACGAGCCCCTCGTCGATCTCGTTGCGCGCGACGAGCTGGCGGTGGATCTCCAGAAGCTCGTCCGTCGTCACCGGCTCGGCCATGCCCAGTTCGCCCAGCGACCGCTTAAGCCGCAGCGCATGCCCGTCGAAATCCACGAGCTTGCCGCCGAGAACCGAGGTCACCTCGTAGACGCCGTCCGCGAACAGGAATCCGCGGTCGAAGACGGAGATCTTCGCCTCCTCCTCGGGCAGGTAATCGCCGTTGACGTAGACGGTGCGGGACATGGGCGGGCCTCCGGTTGACGTCCGCCTGTTTCCCGCGTCCCCCGATGCCGGTCAAGGCCCTGCGCCACCGTGCATCGGGACCACGAGGTGTCCTGGATGGCCTCGCGAAGGCCCGGAGCCCATCCACGAGTGGCCGGCCCTCGGCGGCGATGCGTGCTTCGTCGAACCCGGTCACGCGGGTGAAGAAGCCGGGGACCTGCACCGGACCGTGGCGGCCGACCGATGACACGATGCAGCCGAAGCCCTCGCCGATGGCGCGGGGCGCCTTCACGGATAGCCGTACCGCGCCGATCTGGACGGGGAGCGGATCGCGGTCGTCCGGGCCACACCAGAACCGGGAGGGGAGCCTTCGGGGGCGAGGTGCTCGCAATCGAGGACGACCGCCTCGCGCATCGTCAGCCCCAGAGCTCCGGCGAGGGCGGGCCGATCGTCGAGCCCTCGAAGTGCAGCGGCGCCTCCCGGTCCTCGGCCAGGAGGAGCGGGCCGTCCAGGTCCACGATGTCTGCCCCCTGCGCCACCAGCATCGCGGGCGCCATGGCGAGCGAGGAGCCCACCATGCAGCCCACCATGACGCCGTAACCCAGATCCTCCGCCGCGGCCTTCAGCGCCAGTGCCTCGGTCAGGCCGCCGGTCTTGTCGAGCTTCACGTTGACCATGTCGTACTTGCCCGCGAGGCCGGGAAGGCTCGCGCGGTCATGGCAGCTTTCGTCGGCGCAGACGGGCAGGGGGCGCTCGATCCCGGCCAGCATGTCGTCGGCATTGGCGGGCAGCGGCTGCTCCACCATCTCCACCCCGAGCCGCAGGAGATGCGGCGCGAGATCGGCATAGACCTCCGCCGTCCAGCCCTCGTTCGCGTCGACGATGATGCGGGTGTCCGGCGCGCCCTCCCGCACCGCCTGGAGCCGGGCCATGTC
>CAZUVG010000054.1:0-11200 GCA_964623765.1 uncultured Roseicyclus sp. | reverse complement strand
GTTCTTCCGGCAGGCGCTCCGCCTCGATCCCGGCGGGCAGGTAGGGCTTGCCCTGGTCCGTGTTGACCGTGGTTTTCAGGGCCTCCTCGGAGCCGGTGGCCTCGAACTCGGCGACCGCCTTGAGATACTTGAGCGTCATGTCGGACCAGTCGGCGAAGGCCGCCGCCGGGCCTTTGAGCCAGAAAGACGCAAGACGCGACCGGGACGACGACCCGATAATCTCGCCCGTCTCGGGGTCGAACCGCTCTCCGTCTGCCATCCAGAAGCCCCGGTTGTTCATCGCGCGCTTGCCCGGGGTGTTGGAGGCCGTGTCCTGCTGCTCGTAGTATTTGTGCGAGCAATGCGGGCACTCCATCGCCACCTGTTCGGCCGCCTCCAGCGGGTCCTCCGTATCCGGCCAGGTGAACAGATCGAAATCCGGCTCGAACGGGTTTCCGCAGGCCAGGCAGGGCCAATACCAGCGCCGCCGGTCGCCCCGGTTGTAGAGCGCGAGGATGCCTCCGGTCGGCGGCGCCTCGTGCGGCGTCTTGGGCAGCCACCGGGGGTTCTCGATCAGCTTCGACGGAGAGGACTCCGCCGCCGTCATGCCGCGCCGCCCGAAGGTCTTCATCCGCTGGCTGGCCAGATCGTAGGGCGACCCCTCACCGCCGATGTCCTCGTCCATGCGGTCATAGTCAGCCAGCCAGAGGCGGCCGATGGGCTTGCCCGACAGTTCGTTCACCGTGGGCCAGGAGAGCGTGAACAGCATCCCGCTGTTGAACTTGGACGAAAAGATGGACTGGCTCTGCTTCCCGGGGCGAAGCCTTTCCTTAACCGCCTTCGTGTCCCGGAACAGCTTCTCGATCCGGCGCTGATACCAGTCGCGCGCGGACGCCTGCGACTTGTCGATGTGCATGAAGTCCGCCGGGTCACAGACGACCGTGTGTGTGAGCCAGTTTAGGCTCATGTCACTTTTTCCCGACTGAGCCGGCCCGACGAAAACCATCCCGGTGTAGTCGAGGCTAGTCAGCACCTCCATCGGCTGCACGAGATAGGGAGTCGTGCTGTTCTTGAACGGGCCGACATAAGAGCCGGGGTTGTTCACATAGCGGTATTTCTCCGCCGCCTCGGCGACGGTCAGACGCTCGGGCGGGCGCACCGCCTCGGCGGTCGCCAGAACCATTTCTTCGAGGGACTGGAACTTACTCACCCCCGTCCTCCAATTCTGACATTTGCGATTGCGTGGCCTTCTCTTTCGGCATCTCGACCAGGGTGCTGTGCAGGTCCGCCTGGAGCGCATCGACCAGACGAGTCAGTTCATCCCGGGCCTCGGCCGGCAGCGAGTGGGCGTCCGTAATCTGGTCGATCCAGAGTTGGGTCGTCGTCTTGAGGCGCTGGAAGGCTTCGCCCAGGACCTCAAGAACGTCATCCGTCCGCCACAGGTCCCCGGCGTTCACCATCCACTTCTGCGCCTTGAGCCGCGCGTCCCAGACATCCTTCTGGAGGCTCGGGGGAAGATCGCCGGCCGACATCGAGGCCAGAATCTTCTCCATGTCCACGCGCGGCGTGACGAGGTAGGAGACCGCCTGCCGAAAATCGTAGAGGGGCTGCTGCCCGCGGTGTTGGCCCATCGGCGGCAGGTTCGCGAGCCTCTTGCGAACGGTCTGCCGGTCCATCCCCATCACGTCGGACAGGAAGGTAATGCTCACGGGGCGGTGGAGCGCCTGGATGACCGACACGTCCGCGCTGCCCTTCGCTCGCGCCGCCGGCTTATAGCTGGTGCGCTGGCTCCGCGGGGTTTTCTTCTTCGGCGCGGGTTCTTCCCCGAGCAGGTCGTCAACGTCCCGGCTCATGCTCTGGGGGCCTCCTCTAGGCGGCTCATCCAGTCCTCGACTTCACGCCGCACCCAGGCGACCCGGCCCGGGGACAACCGGACGGGGCGCGGGAATCCACCCGAATCAATCAGCCGGTAAACCGTCGCTCGGGACAGGCCGACGAGGGCCGTCACCTCCGCAATCCGTAGGAGACGCTTCCGGGACGCCCCCGACTCGTTCTTCTCAGACTGTGCCATCGCATCTCGCCTCGCTCTTTCCGCCTCACGGTATATCAACCGAAAGAGGAAATACAAGTCCTTAGTGGACGAGCGGGCTGCGAGCCGGGTAGATTGCTAGTGTCCTCGACGTGGGGATACGTCTGCGGGGGTCGGGTCGTCGCCGCTCCTCCAACCGGCCCCCGCAGGTCATTTCGTGCGCGCTACATCGTCCAGCCAGTCAGCGTAGGACTGCATCATCCGGGTGCGGCCGTCGATATACTGCGCCTTGTTGTAGGCGAACCGGACCTTGTTCTGCTCGACGTGGGAAAGCTGGCGCTCGATCCAATCCCGGTTGAACCCCATTTCGTTCAGGCGCGTCGAGGCGGTCGTCCTGAACCCGTGGTGACAGTGCTGAGTCTTCGTGCAGTAGCCCAGCCGCTTGAGGGCCGAATTGAACACCGTGTTCGACATCTTCTGGTTTCGACCCGCCCGACCCGGCACAACATGGCCCGCTCCGCCGGTATAGTCGGCTATCTCCTCAAGGATCGCCACGGCTTGCGAGGGCAGGGGGACGAGGTGGTCGAAAGCCTCGGACCCCTTCATTCGCTCCCCAGGGATTTCCCACATGCGGGCGTCTAGGTCGATCTCGTCCCAAGTGGCGCCGCGAAGCTGCTCCGAGCGTGGGAACAGGTATGCCGACAGCAGCAGCGCCCACCTGGTTTCCGGTGCGCAATTCTGGAAAGACCGAATGTCTCGCATCAGCTTGCCAACGTCACGCGGCTCGGTCAGCCCAGGCAAAGACCCGCGCCGGCGCGGCATCATCGCGCCGGAGACTTTCCGGGCCGGATTCGTGTTGGGAAACCCTATTGCCTCGGCGTAGTCGAGGACCTGCCCGCACCGCGCGCGATACTCGTGGGCCGTCTCCACGCGCCCGCTGTCTTCGATGGGCCTCACGAGGTCCAGGATGTCGGCTGCCGAGACCTCCCCGACCGGCTTTTCGCCGAAGACCTCGATGGTCAGAAGAACCTGCCGCTCCAGCTTCTCCAGGGTCCGCCCGCGTGTGCCGCGCCGTTTCCGATACGCGACATACTGATCGGCGATCCGGGACCAGGAGTCCGGGGCGTCCTTCGGGGTGTCTGGCTCTGGCTCTGGCACGGGCGCGGGCCGGCCCTTTGCGAGGGCTTCGGCGGGGTCCTCGCCGCGGTCCAGCATGGCCCTCGCGACCTCTCGGAGGTTCCGCGCCTCCGCCAGCCGCATGTAGTCCGCTCGGCCGAGGCGCACATCTTTCTGCTTCCCGGCGTATCGGTAGACCAGTCGGAAGGTCTTTCGGCCCGAAGGCAGGACCTCGACGTAGAGGCCACCTCCATCGGCGACCTTGCGCTTTTTGTCGCCCGGCTTGAGGGCTGAAATCTGTGTTGCTGTTAGGGCCATCGGGTGAATCCTCCACTTTTAGGTTCTGCTTTAGCGATTCATACTCGTCCCCACAAGGGGGCGTTTTTGGTGTGGGGAAAACGGGACTGCATGAGACAGACTGAGACCGTCTGCACAGGGCAGAAAGGTGAATACCCAAGCATTGCAACAGTTTGAGACGGTGTGAGATCACCTGAAAGGTTAATCCCCTTCGTGAGTGACAAACTTAAAACGAAACGAAAACAATGTGTTACCTTCTTGTGAGCAGCTTGTCCCCGGATTATCCCCTCAAATAGGCTCAGTTCGGATCGCTCCTAGTCGCCCCGAAGGGAGAATATGGGGAACCTCATGCCAGTTCCCTCACAGATCGCGTGGGCGAGACGGCGGAACCGTCGATCTCGAGTCTGCCGTCTTCACGGCGGGTCAGGCTCATGATCGAGTAGCCGCCGAAATTCTGGCGCGGCTTGTCCGTGAGGTCATAGACGCCGACCCTGCTGGAGTCGTCCAAGAGGACGGTGGCAATCCGGTTGTTGGCGACCGGCTCCGGGATGACCGCCACGAGAGACCCTTCGCGTTCTTCGCATTCCACGACGATGACCCCGGTGCTACCTGAGCCGGTGTTCGCGTAGAGGGAGGCG
Organism: uncultured Roseicyclus sp.; assembly: GCA_964623765.1. Classification (GTDB taxonomy): domain Bacteria; phylum Pseudomonadota; class Alphaproteobacteria; order Rhodobacterales; family Rhodobacteraceae; genus Roseibacterium. The sequence continues at coordinate 7,141 of CAZUVG010000054.1, read as the reverse complement.
GCATCGTCCTTGTCCGCGAAGACGACGTTGCCCCCGGCGCGCTGGAGAAGCCCGGCGAGGATCAGCGCGCCGGGGCTGACGCCCGTGGCCGACCCTTCGCTCTGGGCGTCGGATTTCTTGCTGAGGCCAGCGGTCGGCATCCGGCCGAGGGACAGCCAAATTTCGTCCACCTCCAGAATCTCTGCTATGGCCCGGATGTTGTCCTCACGGGGGCGCGAGGAGCCGTTCACCCACTTGTGAACGGAGTTCGGACTAACGTCGATTCCCTTCTCCTTCGCCAGCCGTTCGCGCAGCCACGACTGACGGCCGACCTCCTTCTGGGGCGCGCGGCGGCTCGCGTCGAGGGACATCCGCAGACGAGCAGAAAATTCCTTGGTTGTTTGTTGACTCATGACAGGCTCACCTTTCTGTGTTGCTCCGGTATGCCCACAACTGATCGGTGAAAAATCCACGGCTGTCAAACTTTTTCGTTGACTTCGAAGAAGGTGCCTACCTAGCTAAAAGTATATGATTCGCCGGGTTTGGCGTCCTTACCCAAGGGGAACCCACAACATATAGGGGTTTTTGAATAGGAGCCGGGAGAGGAAAATTCTTGTATCGGCTGTGACGGCAACCACTACGGGGGACGTAAACCTGTCCTTTTGGATAAGTCTAGGCGTCAGAAGGATTTTCGGCAGACTTAGGTGATTCTCTCCGCGGCGGCTTGGATGCTGGATACCGCTTTTCCCGGGGACCGGGCGACCACATAGATCGCCCCCGCGGCAGCTACCGCCCGCTCGAACCTCTCTTGGGTCTCCCGCTGTTTCCCGGTCTTCCTCTTGCACTCGATGAACACAATCTGGCCCCCCGGCAGGAACCCCACGATGTCGGCAATGCCCTCCGGGCCGAGTTCGACCCAATAGCCGTCTATCGTCTGGACCTTTCCGGCGTTCTGCCGCCAGAAGATGCCCGGGTGAAACGCCTCGCTCACCGCCAGCAGAATCCGTTTCTGGACGCGGGTCTCACGCGGGTCGCTCATGTCCTCAACTTCCACTGTTTTATGGCCCAGCCGGGCTTGTATCCTCGCTTCGCCCCCAGAGCGCGCCAGTCGTCCAGCGTCTTGCATTGACGCTCCTCGCGCTTCCGGTCTTTCCGGCGCTGCTCCTGGAGGGCTTCGAGTTCCGCCTTCTCGATCTCTCGAAGTTCCCGGGCCTTCACCGCCGGTATGCGCGCGTCCGGGGCGTGTTCATGGCCGCAGTAGGGGCAGACCGGGGCGGCCTGGTGGATCGCGAAGCAGTTGTCGCAACGGCGGACGGTCAGGTCCTCTCCGTCCTCGGTTTTCTGCGCCGCGCGATCCGAGGGCGAGACACCCTCCAGCGTCCAGTCGCGCGCACTGCACGGGTGCCCGTGTTCCAGGCTGTTGCCCACTAAATCAAAGACAACCGCCTCGCTCTTGCCGGGTGACGGCCGCAACGCGCGCCCTGCCTGCTGGAGAAAGAGCGCGAGCGACTTGGTTTTGCGGAGCAGGATGACCGACGAGATCGCCGGCAGGTCATACCCCTCGCTAATGACATCGACGCAGCAGACCACCCGGATTTCTTCGGCCTTGAGGGCGGCCAGGATCGCCGCTCGTTCGGCGGCAGGCGTCTCCCCCGTGAGGACTGCGGCCGGGACGCCCGCCGCGCGGAAGTCCTGGCAGACCTGCTCGGCGTGAGTCACGCTCCGGCAGAACGCCGCCGCCGTGCCGCGCGTCGGAAACTCGCCGAGGAATACCGAAGGGGCGTCCCCGTCGAGATCGCGAAGCCCGATGGCCTCCTCCATCGCCTCGACCGAGTAATCCCGCCCCTTGATGAAGGCCGAGAAGTCCATGCCCCGATCCGACCCGATCACCCGGGCCGGCAAGATGTGCCCGGACGCAATGAGGTCATCCGGCCGGGGGCCTTTCACCATCGTCTCGAAGACCTCGCCGAGGCCACGGCCGTCCAGCCGCCAGGGCGTAGCCGTGAGTCCGACGACCTCTGCCCGGGGGAACGCCTCGATGATCTTGACGTAGGACGCCGAGAGCGCGTGGTGCGCCTCGTCCACGAAAATCGCGTCGAAAGCCCCAACGCGATCCAGGCGACGGACGACGGACTGGACCGACCCGACCTGTAGGCGGTGACGGGGGTCTTCGGGGTGCCCGGCCTTGATGACACCGCCGGGCACCCCGAAACTCTCCAGGCGGTCTCTGGCCTGAGTGATGAGTTCTTCCCGGTGGGCCAGCCACAGCACCCGCTGGCCGGCATCCTCGCGCTGCCAAACCAGGCGGGCGCCAACAGTCGTCTTGCCGGAGCCGGTCATCGACTCGATCAGGACAGACCGGGCACCGTTTCGGAACGCCGCCTCCGTGCCGCGCACGATCTCGATCTGGTATCCACGCAAGGCCGGCTGCGCGGCCAGCGCGAAATACCGGTCGAGCGTATCGCAGAGCATCAGGAAAGAATCCTCTCCGAGGGGTTGTAGTCTGGCAGGGTGTCGGGTCGCTCCAGGCTTCGGCCCACGGGGACGTGGTAGGGGATGATCCGGGTGGCCCAGACCGGCGGGGCCTCGGGCCGCGCGGGGTCCTTCTGCTTGAACCATACGGGGGGTTGGGTCATCAGTGGACCCTCCCGCTGCCGGGGGTCTCGGCGGTCGGGACGTAGACCTCATACCGTCCGTCGAAGAACTCGTCGGCCGGCCGAAACCAGACCATGCCCGTCTCGGCGCAGGCGTAGGACACCATCGGAGCCAGATCGGCCTCCCGGGCGCCGAGGGCCACAAGCTGATAGATGCCGCCGGTTTTCTTGTGTCGAAAATACATCGTGTTCTCCTCACACTAGTCTTTCAGGAATACGGGGCTGGTGAACCCTGCCGCCTTGAGCGGCATCTTGGAGTTGGCCCACCGGGGCCGCGTGGTCAGGCACTCGATCAGGACGGCCAGGTCGCGCTCCGCGCGCCACTCGGGCGCCACGGCGACCGCCTGGTCGTGGATGTGGAGCCGCAGATCAAGGCCGCGCCGGTCGGCGAGAGTCATGCCGTGCGCGAGGAGGTCCCGGGCGACCGCTTGGGTGCAGTTGTGCGCGAGGAACCAGCCGCGCGGTGCGGCCACGGTGAAGCGGTTGCGCGGGCCGCAATTCAAGACGTCGTAAACCGGTTCCGAACATCCGGCGGCTCCAGCAGGGCGTCCCCGGTCAGACCCACACTCAGCCGATAGAGCAGCGTCGTCTGGCCGATCCCCGACTTCTCCGAGAGTTCCGAGACCGTCATCTCGCCAAGGCGCGTGCGGACGCGCGTGTTGCTCCTCCGGTTGACCGCCTGCTCTTGCCGGGTCGCCCATCGACAGTTGTCCGGGGAATACCCCTGTTCGTTGTCCTTCCGCTCGATGGACAGCCCGGGTTCGTAGGTCGGCCCCATGTCCTCCCAAAAGGCCGAGAAAGAGAGACGCCAACGCTCGCAGACCGTGACCCCGCGCCCGCCGTAGTTGTCCCTCGCCCGGTGCGTCGGCAGCGTGCATCTGTCGATCATGCTCCGCCAAACGAAGAATGCCGGATGCTGTGACATCCCGTGCGTCGTTCGCGACTCGGAGATCAGCGCAGACCTCTGACAGCCGCATGACTTCTGCTTCCCCTTCTTCAACTCCGATGCGGGGAGCAAGATAGTCCGTCCGCAGTCGCAACGGACGTTCCAATACGAGTTCTTCCCGTCTGTGCCCGCCCACGAGACCGCCTCCAGCGCCCCCGAACGCAGCCCCGAAATGTCGCGCATACGCGGATGCGGCTTTGTCGTGTTCGTAAGAACCGGCATATCTCCAGCCCTCCTCAGACCAAATGCGATGCTCGGGCGTCACCCGGACGCCACCGTAGTCGATTGTCTCCCGCACCCCTGACCGCACGACGCCTCCGTGGGCCACGAACTGCTCTCCGTCCCAGACCAGATCGTCTGAGCGAAGGGCCTCAATCGGAAGAACGCCGCGCGCCGTCACAATAGGGGTGCCCGCAGCAAAGCAGTTTTCCGTCAGCTTGCCGGGGTGTGTTGTGACGCGCCGCCACTGACCCATCTCGACCTGCTCGTAGGTGATCGACTTCTTGTAGACCGCGTTCCCGTCGCGATCCGTCCACGGCATCTTCCGGTCGCGCAGATCAGGCTTCCAGTAGTGCAGGAACCGGCCGCTCGGCAGCCTGATCCGCATGAACGGACCCTTGACGTCGATCTTGAGGTATCCGCAGGTTTGAGGCTCTTTCGTCGTAATCGCGCGACGGCAAGCGCGGTCGAGTTCATACCAGAAATCGACAACCCGGTGGAACTTGGCCCGGAACGTATCGACCGACAGCTTGGACATCTCGGGCGTCAGATCGACGCCCATGGCCCAGCCGTAGCCCAGGAGGCCGGTCGCCTCCATCTCGCCTGTGCTGGGGTTCTCGCGGGCCTCGCCTGCGCCCAACATGTAGCCGCACCCGAGCACCCCTGGCTTCGCGGTGGTCCGCTTGGACTTGTCGCCCGCCTTCACCTCCGCCGCGATGGCCTCGTAGGGCATCTTGAACATGTCCTGGGCGAAGTCGATGTAGGGGTCGAGGTCGTTGCGGAACACGCGCAGAATCTTGTCGTCATCCGCCAGCCAGCCGAGGACCACGTTTTCAATCGCCGAGAGATCGGCGTCCACGAGCAGGTGGCCCTCGGGGGCCTGCACCATCGGGCGGACGCCCGCGACCAGGGCTTCCATGGTGTTGTGCCGCGGGTCGTCGGGGTCGTCGTATTTGGCCCACATTTCCTCGGCCGACAGATGCTCGATGTCGTGTGCGACCTCGGGGACTTTATCCTCTAAGTATTTGGCAGGCTTGGATAAATTTTGCGGCTGAAAACGGCGGCCTGCCCACCGCCAACTTCTTCCGGCGCCCGCGAACTGGTGGCAGTCGCGCAGGACTCCGTCGTCGTCGGTTGCCGCCGCAAGGGTAGGATACTTCTTCACCGACGACTTCGACACACGCAGGCGCAATTCCAGAACCGGGAGGATCGCCGGATCGTAGCCCATCATCTCGGCCCGTCCGTCCTCGAACGCTTCACGGAACCAGTTCGCCGCGCGCTCGACATGACCCTTTTTCAGGTCCTCGAACCAGTATCCATGCTCGCGGAGCCACGGCAGAAGCTGCGGCCCGGAGTTCGGGTTGGCGAGGCCGGTGATCTCGGCCATCTCCGCCAGGTCCTTCTTCGAGGTCTCCAGTCGTAGCCGGTCAGCGGCCTCCACAGCCGCCCGGTTGATGGGAATCCCGGCCTTGTTGATCTTCTGGTCCAGGTGCCACAGGTCCCACTCGTGATCCGGCATCTGGAACTTCTTGATCCGGCGGTAGATCGACCTTTCGGCCTCCACGTCGCGGCGGTTGTATTCCAGGAACTCCGCCCATTCCTCGGGATCGGTCTCCCGGGTGCAGCGGGTGTGAGGCTTGTGCTTCGAGGGCTTGCGGGGGACGCAGAACTTGCGGATCAACAGCTTGCCGCGGGCCATCTTCTGCTTGTCGTCACCCAGGCCGACGACCTTGCCGCACTGGTCGAGGGAGCCGGGCAGGGCGAGCGAGTAGGCCAGAGCCATCACGTCCAGCCACCGCCAGATCGGGATGTCGATCCCGAGTGTGTTCGCCATGATCGCCGCCTCGAAAGGTGCATTCCAAGCACAGAGCGTGACGGACGGATCAGCGAGCGCCCGCCGGAGGTCGTCGGGCATCGGCTCGCCGTGCGCCGGCACCCACTGCTTCACCTCGCTCGTGGGCGTGGCGTAGGCGAGCATCAGAACCTCGGTCGAGGGGTGGCGGGAATACCGGGACGCGCCTTCCTTTTTCAGGTCGCACTCGGAATAAGACTCAAAATCTAGGCTGAGGATCGTCCGCTGGGGCGGAGCCGAGAAAGTCTTGGCGAGTTTCGCGAGATAGGTTTCAAAGATCGACATACGCCTGCCTTTTCACGATCTTGCTCATGTGGGCCACGCTGACTGAATGCTCGCGGGCGAGAGCCGTCTGAGACGCACCGCGCAACCAGCGGCGAACACAGTTGTCGGCTTGGGCCTGAGTAAGTTTTCGCCGTCCGTGCTTGGTGGCGTCTCGGTTGTTCTGGGAGCGCGTCCCCCAACGGAGGTTCGATAGCCGATTGTTGCCCGGGTCCCCGTCTCGGTGAAGAACCTCGTGGCCCTCTGGACACGGCCCGAAAAACGCCTCAGCAACAGCGCGGTGAACGCAGACCGAGTTGCCTTTCCCTAGCGCCACCGAAAGATGCCCGGAAGTCATGCGCCCCGGGCGGAGAACCCGCCCTTTTACGAGCCGCCGGCCGTTCCCGTTCCGCCCGCAGCGGACCCGGCGATCCAACGACCGAACTCGCCCGAGGTCGCTCGCCTCGTATCCCGGGTGGCCGGGTATGGGTTTCCAGACCTCGGTCATCCCAACAGGTCCTCCACGCTCAGGCCAGAAGGGCTTCGACCTCCGGGTCCGGTTCGCCCAGCAGTTCCTCGATCGAGGGAGTCGTTGAACGCCTGGATGAACTCGGCCGCGACTTGCGGGATGATCGCGTTGCCGTAGGCGCGCAGTCGCACCACTCGGGAGGGGGCATTTTCGGTGAGGGGAAACGACAAGGCATTTTCCCAGCCGGATAAACCCCAGCAAGCCTCCGCGTGATGTGCCAGGACTTGTGACAGGAGTCGCAGAGGGTTTGCAGATTCTCCCGGCTGTTGTTCGTCCAATCCTCGTCCGCGTGATGTATAACTAGGCTCCGGGTCGTGCCGCAGAACTCGCAATGCGGGCCGAGCATTTTGCGGGCCTGCACATTCATCGCGGATCGGGAAGCCCCACCCTTGGTTTGTGAGTTGGCGCAAGAAAGCGAGCAGAAACGGCGCCTCTTGAACGCTGTCAAATCCTCCAGTCGTCCGCTCGCGAACCTCCTCCGATGAAAGGAGGTCCCACAAGTCTCGCACCCCTTGCTTTCCGTTGGTTTTATGTCGGATCGCCCACTGACGGACGGCTTCGGAGGCTCGTTCGACTTCCTCGGGGCGCAGTCGTCCCAAGCTGGCGGCCAGTTAGACCCATCAACCATCTGCTGTGTGCTGGGTCTAACTGGCCGCCACTTTCCATCCCGGCAGAGGAGCCAATCAGCAGGTCCCCAGAAG
>CAZUVG010000053.1:0-11206 GCA_964623765.1 uncultured Roseicyclus sp. | reverse complement strand
AAGGTCCGGCTCGCCATGAAGATGGTCGACCAGGAGACCGGCAAGGAGCTCGCGAAGGAGGAAGAGGCGGCGGACTGATCCGCAGGCTCTTCCTTTTACGGAATCGAGAATCCCGGCCGGACGGCCGGGGTTTTCGTTTCCGGGCGGGCAAGTGGAACATCCGAGCATATTGACGCGGATGTGAACGCCTGAAGGCGGCCGGTCTCTTGCACAGGAAACCCATCCTGCGGATGTACGTTCCTGTCATAGCCTGAACGAGTTGACAGACCGAAACTGGAGAGATCAGCCATGCTGACCCGCCGACATTTCGTCATAACCGCCGCCGCGATGTTCTCGGGCGCGATCGGCCTGCCGGCGGCTGCCCAGGACCGGGTAGATTTCGACCGCACGGTGGAGCGGCCCGACCCCGATCCCTTCGCCAACAATCCGTGGGGGCTGCATCCGCGCTTCATGCCGACGCGGGTGGAGCACCGGTCCGGCATGACGCCGGGCGACGTCCATGTGGATGCGGTCGCGAAGTATCTCTACCACATCGGCGACGACGGCACGGCGATGCGCTACGGCGTGGCGATCGGGCGGGCCGACCTCTACGAATCAGGGGTATTCACGATCCAGCGGAAGGCCGAATGGCCCTCTTGGCAGCCGACTCAGAACATGATCGAGCGCGAACCGGAGGTCTATGGCCCCTTCGCGGACGGCATGCCCGGCGGCCCCGAGAACCCGCTCGGCGCACGCGCGCTGTATCTCTACGAGGGCGGGCGGGACACCTATCTGCGCATCCACGGCACGCCGCAGCCGTGGTCGATCGGCACATCGGCCTCATCAGGTTGTGTCCGGATGGTCAACGCACACATCATGGAGATGTATGACCGGATCGAGATCGGTGTGACGGCGCATCTCTACCCGCCGGTCTGATCCCCGCGCCGCCGCCGCCGGTTACAGGCAAGCGCCTTGAGCGCCCGTCATTTTCGCGAGCCGTTTCACGGCATTGGGACTTGTCCACAGGCTTGCCCATGGGTCAGATTTGCGACGGGTGTCTGCTCCCGCTCCGTTTTCCTGTCGCAAGGGTGATCCCGATGCTGACCCGTCGCCATTTCATCATCACGTCCGCCGCGCTGTTTTCGGCGCCGCTCGCCGCGCCTGCCTTCGCTCAGGACGCGGTCTCCTTCGACTTCGACTCCACCGTTGTCCGCCACGAGCGGGCCGGCCGCAATCCGTGGGGCCTGCACGACCGCTTCATGCCGAAGCGGGTGGCCCATCGCGATGGCATGCGGCCCGGCGACATCCATGTCGATCCCGTGGCGAAATACCTCTACCACATCGGGGACGACGGCACGGCGACCCGCTTCGGCGTGGCCGTGGGCCGGTCGGGGATGCAGAGCCCCGGGACGTTCGTCATCCGTCGGAAGGAGGAATGGCCCTCCTGGACGCCGACGGCCAACATGATCCGGCGCGAGCCGCATGTCTACGCGCGCTTCGCGGGCGGCATGGCGGGCGGGCCGGAGAACCCGCTGGGCGCGCGCGCGCTCTACCTCTACCTGGGCGGGCGCGACAGCATGCTGCGCATCCATGGTACGCCGCAGCCCTGGTCCATCGGCACCTCCGCGTCGTCGGGCTGCGTGCGGCTGGTCAACGACCACATCATACGACTCTATGACGCCGTTCCCCTGGGCACCCGCGCGATCCTGCATTCGCCCTGGCGCTGAGCGACGAAAGCCCCGGCTGCACACCGGGGCTTCCGTGCTTCACGGGGTCTCGCCCCGTCTCAGGCCGCGGGCATCTTCGTCGTGCGCAGGTAGGGCAGTTTCACGTCGATCTCGCCGAACTTCTCGCGCGCAGCGGTATCGTCGAGCGAGAGTGCCACGATGACGTCCTGGCCATGGGTCCAGTTGGCCGGCGTCGCGATGGGCGTCTGGTAGGTCGCCTGCAGCGCATCCAGCGCGCGCAGTACCTCGGCGAAGTTGCGGCCGACCGACATGGGGTAGGACATCATCAGCTGCAACTTCTTGTTCGGCGCGACGATGAAGACCACCCGGACCGACGCGCTGTCCGCAGCCGTCCGGCCGCCGGGCAGGTAGGCGTCGGCGGGCAGCATGTCGAGCGCCTTGGACACCGCGAGGTCGTCGTCGGCGATGATCGGGAAGGTGGCCTCGGCGCCCGAGAAGCTCTCGATGTCGGCCTTCCACTTCACGTGCTCGTCGACCGGGTCGACGGACAGGCCGATGACCTTGGTGTTCCGCTTCTCCCATTCGTCGGCCAGTTGCGCGACGGCGCCGAACTCGGTCGTGCAGACGGGGGTAAAATCCTTGGGGTGCGAGAACAGGATCATCCAGCTGTCGCCGATGAAGTCATGCAGATGGAAGCTGCCGTGATCCGTCTCGACCTCGAGGTTCGGGATCTCTTCGTTTATGCGCAGTCCCATTGGGAATCTCCTTGGATGGTGTGCAGCGTCAACCAAGACATATACCTCGCTTGCGACGGATTCACGGGGGGTGACGGCGGAAAGGACGGGGCATTCTGCCGCGGCGCAGCGAGAAGGAAACGCATCCGCGGCGAACGCTTCGGGCAGAACGCGCGTTCAGTCCGCAGCTCTGCCGCGACGCCTTCTTGCACCCCTGCGCGCGCGGTGGGAGATTCGGGTGCAGACAAGGGAGACGACCATGGCGAAGAGCACCGATTTCTACATCAACGGGCAGTGGGTGGCGCCGATCCGGCCGCGCGACTTCCCGGTCATCGACCCCTCGACGGAAGAGGTCTGCGCGACGATCTCGCTCGGCGAGGCGGAGGACACCGAGGCCGCAGTGGCCGCCGCGAACCAGGCATTCGAGGACTGGGCCCCGACCGATCCATCCCGGCGCATCGCGGCGGTGGAGCGGATCCTCGGGATTTACAACGCCCGTGCCGAGGAAATGGCGCAGGCGATCTCGAAGGAGATGGGCGCGCCGATCGACTGGGCGCGGAACCAGCAGGTCCCTGCCGGGTCATGGCACATGGAGGGGTTCCTGCGCGCGGCGCGGGACTTCACGTGGGAGCACCCGCTGGGCGACTGGACACCGGGCGAGCGCATCCTGCACGAGCCGGTGGGCGTCTGCGCGCTGATCACGCCGTGGAACTGGCCGATGAACCAGATCACGCTGAAGGTTATCCCCGCGCTGATCGCGGGATGCACCATGGTGCTGAAACCCTCGGAGGTCGCGCCGCTGTCGGCGTTGCTGTTCGCCGAGATCCTGGACGAGGCGGGCCTCCCGCCGGGGGTGTTCAACCTCGTGAACGGCGACGGTGCGGGCGTGGGCAGCCAGTTGTCGGCCCATCCCGACATCGACATGGTGAGCTTCACCGGCTCGACGCGCGCCGGGCGGCTGATCTCGAAGGCCGCGGCCGACACGATCAAGCGGGTGAGCCTCGAACTCGGCGGCAAGGGAGCGAACATCATCTTCGCCGACGCCCCAGAGAAGGCGGTGAAGTCGGGCGCGATCCGCTGCTTCAACAACACGGGGCAGAGCTGCAACGCGCCGACACGGATGCTGGTCGAACGCTCCCGCTACGATGAGGCGGTGGAGCAGGCGGCAGCGGCGGCCGAGAGCGTGAAGGTCGGCCCCGCGGGCGAGGCAGGGCGGCACATCGGGCCGGCCGTCTCGGAGGCGCAGTTCGAGAAAATCCAGGCGCTGATCCAGACCGGGATCGACGAGGGCGCGCGGCTGGTCGCCGGCGGTACCGGGCGGCCGGGGCACCTGAACCGCGGCTACTTCGTGCGGCCCACGGTTTTCGCCGACGTGACGCCCCAGATGACGATCTACCGCGAGGAGATCTTCGGGCCCGTCCTGTCCATCCTGCCCTTCGAGGACGAGGAGCATGCGGTGAAGCTCGCGAACGGGACGGAGTATGGACTCACGAACTTCATTCAGACGGGCGACCGGGACCGGCTCCGCCGCGTGGCGCGCCGACTGCGCTCGGGCATGGTGGAATGCAACGGCAAGGGATTCGGACAAGGCTCGCCCTTCGGCGGATACGGGCAGTCGGGCAACGGGCGCGAGGGCGGCAGCTGGGGCCTTCTCGAGTTCTTGGAGGTGAAGGCGGTCTCCGATTGGGACTGAGGGGGCGCGCGCGAGGGGGCTCTGCCCCCGGCGCCTGCGGCGCTCCCCCCCGAGTTTTCGCCAGGGCGAGGGTCTGCCGTTCAGAACGGCACGGGGGCGCGGAAGAGCATGCCCATGCCGCCGTCGGGATGACGGAGCTTGAGGCTCTCGGCGTGGAGCATGAGGCGGGGGAAGTCGCGGGCCGGACCCTCCGCGTAGAACGGGTCGCCGAGGATCGGGTGGCCGATCTCCTTCATGTGGACGCGCAGCTGGTGCGACCTCCCGGTGAGGGGCATGAGGCGCACGCGCGTGGTGCCGTCCTCGATCCGCATGACGCGCCAGTCCGTGCGGGCCGGGCGGCCGGTCTGGAAGTTCACGTGCTGGCGCGGGCGGTTGGGCCAGTCCACGATCAGCGGCAGCTCGACAGTGCCGGTCTTCTCCGCGAGAGCGCCCCAGAGCCGGGCCTGATAGGTCTTTTTCACGTGCCGTCTCTCGAACTGGAGGCCGAGATGGCGCTGGGCGGCACGGGATAGGGCGAAGACCATGACGCCGGAGGTGTCCATGTCGAGCCGGTGGACGAGCAGCGCCTCGGGAAAGGCGGCCTGAACGCGGGCGAGAAGGCAGTCGGAGAGGTGCTCGCCGCGGCCGGGCACGGAAAGAAGGCCCGCGGGCTTGTTCACGAGCACCATGGCGTGATCGGCGTGGATCACGTCGAGGGGCGTGTCGGGGGGGCGGTAGTCGAGCGGCTCCATTCCGCCCGGTCTAGTGGGCGCAGGGCGCACGCGAAAGGGGGTCAGGTGGAGGGCAGCGTCGCCTGCATCAGGATCATCGCCGCGAGCACGAAGGTCAGGAACAGCAGCGTGTTGCGGTCGCGCCGGTCGTCGGGATCGCGGAACCACGCGGCCAGTTGCGAGGCGAAACTGCCCTCTGCTTTCGCGCGATCGCTTACGGTGGAGAGCGTGCGGAACGCGAGCCAGGCCCAGGCGGCGAAGACGAGGGCAAGGAGGACGAGGCGGATGAGCGCGGCGGTGGTCACGGGTCTGGGTCTTTCGTTTGGAAGAGGCGGCGTGCGGACCAGACCGCCGATCCGCCGAAGAAGGCGGCGCCGATGAGACCGATCTCGAGGGAGGCGATGCCGCCGATGCCGTTGGTGACGTAGGCGCCGACAAGCAACGCCAGACCCGCGAGGCTGAACGCGAGACGGAGCTTCAGTTCCGGACGGTCCGGGCCGTGGCAAGACATCGGGCACTCGGTCGGGCGGTTGCGGTCGCTATGCACCCTAGCGGTTTTCGGCAACGGGTCGAGGGCCGATCAATCGCCGGTCCAGCCCGGTGAGCGATCCAGCCCCGGTCAGATTCCGAGGAACGGCTGGGCGATCCGCGGCAGCCAGCCCTTGAAACGCAGTCGGGAATCGGTGGCCACGAGACAGATGCAGTCCTCTCCTGGATCGGCCACGGGCGTGTGGTCGGTCTGCTCGTCGGCAAATTCCACGTCGCCACGGGCGAAGCGGTCGTCCTCGTCGCGGTATGCGCCCTTGAGCACCAGCGTCAGTTCCATGCCGCGGTGTCCGTGCTCGGGCATGGCCTGCCCGGCGGGGATGTAGAGCAGGCGCGCGCTGGCGCCGTCCTCGGACTGCAGGACGCACTGCCGGGCACCCATGCCGAGATTACGCCATTTGACGGAGTCCACGTCGCCGCCAACCGCGCGGCGCAGCGGTTCGGGGAAGATGCCGTCGGAGGCGCGCGCCGTTTGCGCCCGATGCCGATCGCCCGAGATGCGGGCCAGCGTCCGTTCGAGGCTGTCCTCGGCGATTTCGGCTTCCTCGAGTCCGGACAGGACAACCCCGCCCAATTCCTCGTATCCCGCGAGCCGGGCACGGGCGTCGTCGCTGAGCGAGACATGCGTGGCCACGATGAGGTCGAATGCCGGCGGAAGAGATCCCGCAGCATACCCCATCAGGAGATCCTCGGGCATATGGTGTCGGATACCTGTCATTCTCGTCTCAACTCATTGCACGACGCAATCTTTCGAGCGCTAACCTAATCCGGGACTTGATCGTGCCAAGGGGCAATCCGGTCTCGGCGGCGATTTCGCTGTGGGTCAGATCGCCGAAATAGGCGCGCTCGATCAGGCTGCGCTGTTTGTCGGGAAGCTGGCGGATCGCGTCCGCCAGCCGCTGGGTCTCCTGCTGCAGGGCCATCACGTCGGCCTGGTCGGGTTCCTGCTCGGGGCCCCAGGGCAGGTCCTCGGGCTCGGGGCGGGCCTGGCGGCGCAAAAGGTCGATCTTGCGGTTCCGCGCGATGGTGAAGATCCAGGTGGCCACCGAGGCGCGGGAGGCATCGTAGAGATGCGCCTTCTGCCAGAGCGTCGCCATCACGTCCTGCATGCATTCCTCTGCCAGCGTCTCGTCGGCGCCGGACTTGATGAGGAAGGCCTTCACGCGCGGCGCGAAATGCCGGAAGAGACGGGCGAAGGCGGCCTGATCCTCGTCCTTGGCGATCGCCGTGACGCAGGCGACCCAGTGCAGTTCCGTCTGATCCTGGAGCGTCAAGGTCCTGTCACGCGCTGCGGGCCCGGACGCCGTCCGACCCTGCCGGAGGACGGCTCCGTCGGCCGGGGCGCTCTGGTCTGCGTGGTCGTTGGCCATTAGCATACGCTGTCTACGGCGCAGCGGTAAGACCGGATCAAAACTTTTTTCTTTTGATCTGGGCTGGCTTGGGCACCGTAACCCGTGCAACGAAAGCAAAAAGCAATCCGGGGAAAAAATCAGGTGCCATTCGAAACTTCGGCCGCCGCGCCGCGCCGCATCGCCGTCATCGGTGCAGGCATTTCGGGGATGGGCGCGGCATATCATCTTGCGCGATCCCAAGCCGTTACCCTGTTCGAGGCCGAACCGCGGCTCGGCGGCCACGCGCGGACCGTCGTGGCCGGACGACACGGCGACCAGCCGGTCGACACCGGCTTCATCGTCTTCAACTACGTGAACTACCCGCACCTGATGCGATTGTTCCGGGATCTCGACGTGCCGGTGGCAAAGTCGGACATGAGCTTTGCCGCCTCGATCGGCGGGGGTCGGATCGAGTACGGGCTGAAGAGCCTGAGTGCACTGTTCGCCCAGAAGTCGAACCTTGCCCGGCCGGCCTTCCTCCGGATGGTGCGTGACCTCGTCCGCTTCAACGGGGCTGCCGAGGCGCTGGCGACAGATTCGTCCATTACCCTCGGCGAGTTCATGGACCAGCTCGGTATGGGCACCTGGTTCCGTGACTACTACCTCACCCCGATCTCCGGCGCGATCTGGTCGACGCCGAAGGAAGAAATCATGGATTTTCCCGCCCAGGCGCTGGTGCGGTTCTTCCGCAATCACCATCTGCTGCAAGCCACGGGTCAGCACCAGTGGTGGACGGTGCAGGGAGGATCGATCGAGTATGTCACCCGTCTCGAGCAGGCGATGCGGCGGCGCGGCGTGGACATCCGGGTGGCCGCGCCCGTCGATGCGGTGCGTCGCACGCCTGGCGGAATCGAAGTGATCCGCGGCGGCCATCCCGAACCGTTCGACGAAGTGGTCTTTGCCACCCATTCCGACGACTCGCTGCGCATGCTGGCCGATCCCACCCCGGCGGAGACCGCTGCGCTGGGGGCTGTGCGCTACCAGCCGAACGAGGCGGTGCTTCATGCCGATGCCTCCGCCATGCCCAAACGGCGCGTCACGTGGTCGAGTTGGAACTACGCCGAGCGTCCGGGTCACGACGGCGGGCCGATCGACCTGACTTACTGGATGAACTCCCTCCAGCCGATCCCGGAAAGCGATCCGCTTTTCGTCACGCTGAACTCCCGCGCACCCATCGACGAGCGGCTGGTCTACGACACCGCGACCTTCCGCCACCCGGTCTACGACCTCGCCGCGCTTGCCGCGCAGGGCACCATCCGCGAGATCAACGGGGACAATTCCACGTGGTTCTGCGGGGCATGGATGAAGAACGGCTTCCACGAGGACGGTTACGCAAGCGCCATCGACGTGGTCGAGGCCATCTCTGCCCGCGACGCCGAGGCCGTTGCCGCGGAATGAACGCTCGGGTCGATCATATCGCGGGCGAGACCTTCCACGGCCGCCGGGGTGCGGTCGAGAACGCCTTCCGCTACGGCATCGACTACGTGATGCTGGATGCGGAGGCCTCGCGGCCGCGTGCGCCGTTCGGCTTCGGGCGCAACCGGGCGGGGTTCCTGTCGCTCTGGGACCGCGACCACGGCGGGCCGCCGAAGCAGGGCCGCGGGGCGTCCTGGGCACGGGAGGTTCTGGCGGCGAACGGACTTTCGGATGCCACGGACGGGCAACTCATGCTGCTGGCGCAGCCGCGGACGCTCGGACACGTGTTCAACCCGGTGAGCTTCTGGCTGGCCCATGACGGCGCGGGTTCGCTGCGGGCGGTGATCGCGGAAGTCTCGAACACCTTCGGCGACCGCCATTCCTACCTTTGCGCACACGAGGACCGCCGGCCGATCACGCGCGAGGACACGCTCGCGGCGCAGAAGATCTTTCACGTCTCGCCGTTCCAGCCGGTCGAGGGGGGGTATACCTTCCGGTTCGACATCCGGGACGACCGGGTCGGGGTCTGGATCGACTACGCGACGGGCAACGAGGGGCTCTATGCCACCCTGACGGGCCGCAGGCATCCGCTGACGGGCGGGGGCATCCTGCGCGCCGCGGTCCGGCGCCCCCTCGGCGCGCGGCGGGTGCTCGCGCTCATTCACTGGCAGGCTCTGAAGCTCTGGTGGAAGGGCGCACCCTATCGCGTCCGCCCCAAGCCGCCCGGCCACGAGGTCTCCTGACATGAGCGCGTCGGACGCGCGCCTCGCGTCCGGCGCCGGGGCGGTCAGCCTGCCGGGATACGCGGTCTTCGCTGCCATGCTCGCATCGGCGGGGCTGCCGATCTACATCCATGCGCCTGCGTACTATGCCGCGAGCCATGGCGTCGGGCTGACGGCGCTCGCGGGGGTTCTGTTCGGCCTGAGGCTTCTCGACGTGGTGCAGGATCCCGCGCTCGGCTGGCTTTCGGCCCGGCTGCGGGCGCGTCGGGGGATCGCGGTGGGTGCGGGCGTGGCGCTGCTTGCCGCGTCGATGCTCGGGCTGTTCGCGGTCGCGCCGCCGGTCGCGCCGCTCCTTTGGTTCGGGATCACGATGACCGGGCTCTTCTCCGCCTTCTCGTTCCTGACCATATCCATGTATGCCGAGGGCGTGCAGGCCGCCGGACGGCTGGGCGAGACGGGCCACCTCCGTCTTGCGGGCTGGCGCGAGACGGGGGCGCTTCTCGGTGTCTGCGTGGCCGCCGTGGCGCCGACGCTGCTGGACTGGACCGGCGCGGCCTATGCCTGGTTCGCCGTGGGCTTCGCCGTGCTCTGTATCGTGGCGGCAATCACGATGCGCGGCCAGTGGGGACGGGCGGGCGGGATCGCGGCCTCGGGCTTCGGCGAGGTGCTGTCGGACAGGATCGCGCGCCGTCTCCTGCTGATCGCGCTGATGAACGCGGCACCCGTTGCGGTCTCCTCGACCCTGTTCCTGTTCTACGTCGAAAGCGTGCTGGCCGCTCCGGGCTGGGAAGGGCCGCTTCTCGTGCTGTTCTTCCTTGCCGCGGCAGTCTCGGCGCCGTTCTGGTCGCGCCTCGCCGCGCGTTACGGGGAGCGGCCCGTGCTGCTGTCTGCCATGGCGCTCGCCATCGCGAGTTTCTCGGTCGTGCTCGCGCTCGGGGAGGGACAGGTTCTGGCCTTCGCCGCGGTCTGCCTCGCCTCCGGCGCGGCGCTGGGGGCGGACTTCGCGATCCTGCCCGCCCTCTTCGCCCGGCGAATGGAGCGGGTGGCGCCCGAGGCCGGCGCAGCCTTCGGCCTCTGGGCTTTCGTGCAGAAGGCGACGCTCGCGTTTGCCGCGATCTTGCTTCTGCCGGCACTCGACGTCGCGGGTTTCGTCGCGGCCGAGGGACCCGGCAATCCGGCTGGCGCGTTGAACCTCCTGACCTATCTCTACGCACTCGTGCCCTGCATCCTGAAACTCGGCGCCATGGCGCTTCTGGCGGCCACACCGCTGCCGAAGCCCGAACCGGCCGCCGCCTGAATTCCCGGAGGTTCCCCATGCGCGAATGGAGCGGAAAACGATACTGGCTCGTCGGCGCGTCGGAGGGGCTGGGGCGCGAGCTTGCGTTGAAGATGAGCCGTGCGGGCGTGGAACTCGTCGTCTCGGCCCGGTCGGAGGAGCGGCTGCAGAACCTCGTGGCCGAGTTGCCGGGACGGGCGTCCTACGTCCCGGTCGACATCTCTGACCGCGCGAGCGTGGAGGCGGCGGCCAAGGAGGTGGGCGAGGTCGACGGGATGGTGTTCCTTGCCGGGGCCTACTGGCCGATGGCCGCGCAAGACTGGGACGAGGGGAAGGTCGAGACGATGTTCAACGTGAACCTCCTCGGTGCGGCGCGTGTCCTGTCGCATGTCGTGCCGCAGTTCGTGGCGAAGGATGCAGGCCATGTCGTCCTGACCGGATCGCTTTCGGCCTACCGGGGCTTGCCCGGGGCGATCGGCTATTCGGCCTCGAAGGCGGGCCTCTTCAGCCTCGCGGAATCGCTCGACGGGGACCTGAAGGATACCGGTGTCGAGGTGCAGATCATTCACCCGGGATTCATCCGCACGCGCCTGACCGACAAGAACGACTTCACCATGCCCGCGATCATGGAGCCCGAAGACGCCGCGCGTGTCTTCTTCGAGCAGATGAGCGGGGAGAGGTTCTCGAGCCATTTCCCGTGGGGGTTCGGCATGGTGTTCCGCCTGAGCCAGCTTCTGCCGCACGGGATCTACCGGCGGCTGTTCTTCTGAGCTCGGATCTATGGCGCCCGCACGTCCTGCCAGCGCCGGGAGGGTGTCAACCGTTGGACTTGCGGCAGATCAAGGCCGGGGGCGCGGCACGTGGCCATTGTCCCCCCGGACCCGGGAAGAGAGGAGAGGCGCACATGGAAATATCCGCACGCAAGGTGGCCCAGATCGTGATCATGGGCCACGAGATGGGCCGCGCCGAGGGCGAATTGCGGGCCTTCATCGACAGGCTGAACGAGGACGAGGCGGCGGAACTGGTCGCCCTGTTCTGGATAGGGCGCGGC
>CAZUVG010000052.1:0-11227 GCA_964623765.1 uncultured Roseicyclus sp. | reverse complement strand
CGAAGCCGGTCATCACCGATTTCGACACGTATCGCATGACGAAGCCCAGCCGCAGCAGGCCTGCGCCGATCTGGAGCAATCCCGCCAGCACCGTCGCGGCCAGCAGGTATTCGAGCCCGTGATCGCGCACCAGCGTCACCATGAGGACCGCCGTCGCGGCCGTGGCGGCCGAGATCATGCCAGGGCGCCCGCCCGTGATGGCAGTAATGACCGCGATGGAGAAGCTTGCGTAAAGGCCCACCTTGGGGTCGACGCCCGCGATGATCGAAAAGGCGATGGCCTCGGGAATGAGCGCCAGCGCCACCACAAGTCCGGCGAGCAGATCGCTACGGATGTTGCCGAGCCACTGGGCGCGGTAAGCGTCGAGTGAGATCATGGTAGTATTGCCCGATTCCGGTCATGCGGCCCGCGCGAGATCGGCGTGCGAGCGCACCGTTTTCTGTGGTTGTCCGGCGGATCGGCGGCCGGAAGAGCCACCCGGAATCGCTTCCGGGTCCAGGTTTGCTGCGATGCGGCGTAAAGGTGCCTGCACAGAATGGCAACACGAATCACCACTTGTGGCGCCCGGGCCTTCCGGGCGGGCGCGCCCGTCTGCGGTGTCGCGGTCTGTCTTGCGGCAGGCCACAGCGGGAAGATGCTGATGTCCTTCATCCAGAGTCCAACTACCCGGGCTTCGGGTCCGGGATGGTCGTTCCGGGCACAGGCTACCAGCCTTCAGAACCGCGGTTTCGATTTCACCCGAGACCCCGCCGTCACGCCACTCGCTCGGGCCAGGTCCTCGATGTCTTGCCCTTGGGACGCGACCATACGATGCTCGGTAGTCAATCGGGTTGGGGACGGCGTTTTTCTGATGCAATTCAACGAAGGCGCAGGAGAGACGAGGCGGAGACTTCTCGAACTTTGCAGCCAGGGGAAAGTGGGCGCGGCCTATGTCTGGCTTCTCGATGGGGGCTTCGACGCCAGCTTTTATCCGGGTCTTTGGGAACTGCTTGAACGACATGCCGAAGAACTGGGCGATGCCTCCGTGGCCCATCGTGCGCGATGCGAACTGCTTGCTGCGGATGTCGCAAATGACGACATCGCGCTGAAGGCGGCCCAATACGAGATCGAGAAAGGCCGCGCGGAAAGGGCGCGCGCGCATATCGAGAAATGGTTCGGCCCGGAGCCCGAGAACGCAGATGCGCGTATCCTGCTCGGCGTATCCCTCGCGTGGGACGACAGGGGCACGGCGCTTCGGCTGCTGGAGAATGCGTTGGACGGCAGTCAAACGGCGTTGCTCGCGGCTGTGGACGCGCTGCGCGGCATCGGTGAAATCGGCCGTGCGCGGCAGCTATGCGAAGCGGCCCTCGCCCGTTTCCCGGAACATGCGGTGTTCACGAACCGTATGGCATCGATCTCCGAAGCGATGGGCGACTACGAAACCGCGCGAAGCCTCGTCTCCGTCGAACTGACCGCGGGCAGCGACGGGAAGGGTCAAGCGTTGAACCGGCTCGTCCGGCTTCAACGGCGACTTGGCAACCGGACCGAGATGATCGCCCATGCAGCCGACCTGCTCAGGCTCGATGCGCCACCGCTCCAGAAGCTGCGGCTCGCCGTGGCGCTGGGGCAACCGCGTCTGCTGCAGCATCTGGTGGCGAAGCTGCCGCTGCAGTACGCGGAGGGGGTGATAGATGCTGGCGCGGCCGAGAGGATCGTGGCCCTGCTCGTGGCCGAGGGACACGTCGGCATCGCCCTGTTCCTGTGGCACGAGGGGCTGCCGGTCGGCGATCCGGAAAAGCGGTTGCTGCAACGCCGCGTTCTGGGGAAAGGCGGCGCCACGGAGGGGGCCATCAGCTTGGAGGAGGCCTTCGCGATCCGCAGTCCCGCGATCCTCTTTCCCCTCCGCCCCGAGGCAAATCCCGGCTCGCGGCAGGACCATTGGTCACCTGCATTCCGGCAAACCGACCGCGTGCTTCTCGTGAACCCGGTCCTCGCCGCGGGCGGAGCGGAGCGCCAGTTCCTCATGGCGATCCGCGCCCTCGTGGCCGCCGGCGTCGATCCTGATCGCGTGCATGCAGCGCTGTTCTCGCTCGAGCGAGACCGTGGCCACGGCCATTTCGAGGAATCGTTGCGCGCCATCGGGGTCAACGTCCACGACCTCGCGGCATTCCCGGCACCGATGCGAACCATGCCGGAACACGACAGGGACATCGTTGCGTTGCTTCCAGCAAGGCACGGGAACGACGTCGCAAGGCTCTGGCACCTAGTTCGGAGGATCGAGCCTGCAGTCATCCATGGCTGGCAGGATCGTGCCTCGGTTGCGGCAGGGCTGGTCGGTCAGATGCTGGAGGTCAGGCGGACCGTACTGAGCGTGCGCAACATGCGTCCGAAAAAACGCGGCGACGCCGCCGACTGGATCGCGCACGCCGTCTATACGGAGCTTCTCGGGTCTCCTGCGGTCGCGATGACGGCCAACGCTTCCGAGGGGGCCCGCGATTACGAGGACTGGCTGCGCCTGCCCCGGGGAGCCGTCTCCGTTCTGCCCAATGCCCTCGACGACACGATGTTCTCGCTCGGGCCCGGATCGCGGACGTCCCAGGGGCCGGTGCGGATTCTCGGCGTGTTCAGGCTCGCCGGGAACAAGCGACCGATCCTCTGGCTGGAGACGGTCGCGGCGCTGCGCCGGATTCATGCCATGGACATCGCACCGCGCATCGTCGGAGCCGGACCGATGGCGGAAGAAATCAGACGCAACGCCGAGCGGCTGGGTCTCGCGGATCTTCGCCTCGACCCGCCGGTGGCCGACCCGTCGGACATCTACAGGCAGAGCGACGCGCTTCTTCTCATGTCGAGCGTGGAGGGCACGCCCAACGTCGTGCTTGAGGCTCAGGCCTGCGGCCTGCCGGTAGCGGCGTGCCGCGTCGGCGGCGTGCAGGAGGCGCTGCATCTCGACGGCGAAAGCGGGGGCCTGTTGCTCGACGCGGCGACCGGGGCGGAAGATGCCGCGGCCGCGCTTGCGCGATGGCTTCCACGAGCACTCTGCGCCCCGCGCGAGCCGCGTGTCGAATTCGTGAAGGAGCGCTTCTCGATGGCCGCCCTCGGGCAGAACCTCCTCGGGCTTTATGGGGCGCCCGCATGATCTGGAACGCATCGGGGCACGAATACGAGACGGACCCCCTGACCCAGCTCCTCGCCGTCCACCCTGCCTCGGAGGAGGCCGGCACCCTTATCGCGCCGTCCCAACTGACGGCACTGGCGGACTGGCCGTCCATCGAGAACCACGCCGGGCGCGCCGCCATCGTTCTGAGGAGACCCGGCAGGGACGAGGGTGACGAATGGCATGACGCACTCGCGATCCTCGCAAGGCTCGTGTCGGCCTCCCGGAAGGATCTGCAGCTTCTTGCCCTGAGCGATGCCGCGGCGGAGCAGCTCGGGATCGAAACCGGGCTCCCCGTTGGCGTATTGCCGCCGCTGCCCGCCCACGGCACGGGCGGCAATCGATTGATCCTTGCGCGTGACGACGAGGGTTTCCTCACGATCCGGAAAGGCTCGAGAACGGTTCCGGCACGCCGGTTCAACCTCGCACGCCTGCGCCGCCTCGCAAGCTTCGACGCAGACACCGAAGATCCCGACCTTTGCGACGTCGCGTCCTTTGCCAACGGGCATGCTGCCGCGACGCGACCGAAGGCGCCGGATGCTCCGGTCGTGATCGTTGTCGTGCCGAACGGGATCGGGCTTGGACATGTCACCCGCATGCTTGCGATTGCCCGAGACCTGCGGGCGCGGCGAGGCGCGCGGGTCGTCTTCTGGAGCTTCTCGCGCGGCGCCGGCATCATTTCCCGCTTCGGATTCGAGACGATCCTGCGCCAGACGGCGCAGCACCTGGAGGCCGACCCGGATGAATGGAGGAAATGGGAAACCGCGGAGTTCGCGGCCACGGCGGCTCATCTGAAGCCGGAACTGGTGGTTCAGGATGCCAGCGCGCTGCAGCCATTCATCATGGATGCCCTCGCACGGCCCGGCAGCGGCGACGCCCGTCTGGCGCTGGTCCGGAGGGGCATGTGGCAGAAGCACATGCTTGGGACGCATTCGCTCGAGTCCGAAGACGCGGCCGATGTCGTGATAGAACCCGCGGATCTCGCCGCGCCCGCCGATCGGGGCGTGACGCGCGGCAGGTCCGGGCGGACGGACGCCTTCGCGGCCATGACGCGTTCGGCGGCGCCCGTCACCCTGACCCGCCCCCTGGACCTGCTCGACCGCCGCCGGGCGCGGCGGGCGCTGGGTCTTGGCAGGGGCCGCTTCTGTCTCGTTTCGCTTGGCGGGGACGCCTTCGAGGATGCGGGTCCGTTGATGGGCCAGATCATCGACGGGGCACGCAGGGCTCGCGTCAGGCTTGTGTGGGCGCTGTCGCCGCTTGCCGGCCACGAACCCCTTATCGAGGAAAACCCGGCGATCATCGTCCGCAGGGTCTACCCGCTGGCACCTTTCCTACAGGCCTTCGACGCAGTCGTCTCGGCCGCGGGCTACAACAGCTTCCACGAGCTCATGCAGCTGTTTCGGGGACCGGTACTCTTCGTGCCTAGAAACCTGGCAGGCCTCGACGACCAGGCTGGCCGCGCCGCCTATGCGAGGGAACGGGGCTGGGCCATGACACTGTCGGGCGAACACGATGCGTCGACCACGATATCCTCCTTCATGGCAGACGCGCGTGCAGCAAAAACGGTGTCTGGTCGCCCCATGTGGCGCGATGGTGCCGCGGAAATGGCGGATACCCTCTACGGGCTCGTCACGGCAGGAGAGAGAGGTAAGTGAACGGCAACCCAAACACCATCCAGGCGATCGCGAAACTTGACCGGGAGAACGAGGCTCTCCGTGCGAGGCTCTCGCGGCACGAGTTCCGCAAGATGGAGCGGGAACTCGCGTCCGAAGACGTCTTCAGGCTCGACGTTCATGCAAGCGCCGTCGACACGCCACCGGCATTAGCCGTGCCGGCCATCGGCGATGCGTTGCTGCCCCGGCTTCCGGTTCCGTCCGGTTCGATCCAGCGCGAGCGTCTCTCGCATCGACTGCCAGCCATCGCGATACATGACGCCGGATTGCGCGGCCACGCGCTTGCCGTCGCGCTGACCGGGCTGTTCAAGGCACAGTACCGCGCGCCCTTTGCGAGGCTCGTGTTTCTCTGCTCGAGCTTCGATGCCGTGCCGTTTCTCGGACGCTACGGCTACGCCGTCGAGCATCTGGGGCAGACCGATCCCGTCAAGCAACTCGGCCGCCTGCAGCGCCGCTATGGCGTGACGCAGATCCGGTCCATCGGTTCCGGCGACCTTATCGCGGAACGGCCGCCCGGCGAAGGCTGATCTTCGCGGGCGGTGCATTGGGCGAGCCTGCATTGTTGCACGTGCCAAGAGGGCGACTGCCCTACCCTTGCCGCCGTTCCCTGCCGCTAAGGATGCCGCTCAGCAGGTCTCGGAGGTGAACGACGTACTGCTCCGCCGCGTAGGAAGGCGCGCGCGCTCTCGCGCCGTCGGCCAGTTCGTCCGCCCGCTTCCAGGCGGTCTCGATGGCCAACGTCCACGCCTCCACGCTGTTGTCCTCGGCATATGTTCCGGTCACCCCATCGACCACGTAGTCGTCACAGGAAGCGTTCTTCGTCACGACCAGAGGTTTTCCGAACCTGATCGCCGTTACCACGTCCATGTGTCCGTGCGACTCCGGCCTCTGTTGGAGCGGCACGAGCACGATGCGCGCACGTTGCATCAGATCGAGGTAGTCCTTCTTGGGTATCCGCTCCCGTGTCATCCTGATCGAAGGATAGTCCTCCTCCGGGGCACGGTCCGATACCAGAACCCCCGGGAGACCGAGGGCGGACAGCGCACGCACCGCAGGCTCGAAACAACGGAACTTGCGACCTCCGAGGAAGGCGAAGCCTTCGTCCGGACCGAACCTCGGCCGGCTGAGGCAAAGCGGGACAAAAACCGCGTTCTCGCTCTTCAGGACCTCGAACTCCGAGCGGGCATGAACGACCCAGGCCGCGACATGCTCTTCGTAGTCGGGCGACCAGATGTTCCGTCCCTTGTAGGTGACAAGGGCGATTTTCGTGTTCGGAAGCATGCCGTCCCGCTTCATGTCGATGATCGACCGGCAGTGTTCGAGGTATCTCGCGTCACCGGGCGCGAGCGCGATCAATGGCTCCCGGCAAAGGCGCTCGAGCGTGGCTTGCTCGAAATGGAGGAACGGATCGCGCCAATGGGTCAGCCAGGAATGGTGGCCGACATCGGCAATCAACAGGCAGGGTTCTTGAGGAGTATCATTCATGCAACGAAGTATGCGCTGCACCGCTTGCCGTTACAAGGAACGGCAAGCCCGCCTAGTGTCTTGCCGCCGCGATGCAGAACAGGTTCTGTGTCCTGAAATCCCTGTCGGTCAGGTAGGGATATCGTCGCCGAATGTCGTCGGTGAGCCGATCGAACCCGGTTTCCGGCCGTGACGGCCTCTCGTCGGCCACCTCGATCTCGAAGAAGCGTTCCGTAAGCGCGATGATCTCGTCGAGGCGTATGCGGTTCAGACGGCGCGCGATGTAATGGTCCGGCGCGGGTTCGTATTCCACGTGCCCCCAATCGACCAGTTCCACCTGTGACGGGTCCGACATGTCGATGTCGGCGACGCGTTTCGGCGGTTGATGGTGACCGTTCCAGCAGTAGAAGTTGTGGTGGTTGTACACAAGCTTGCCGCCGGGCTTCAGTCTTTGCGCCACGGCTGCGAACACGCTCTCGATCTCGAGCAGATGTTCGGTCACGTTGTGCATGATGGCGATGTCGAATTCTATCCCGGCCGGGAGGTCCTCGATCGGGGTCGGCAGCACGGTCCATGGCTCGACCATCCGCGAGAGCTCGGCCGGGGTCCATCCAAAGGGCATCTTGGCCGAATTGGCTTCCATGTTCTTCACACGGTCCCGATCGGGGTCGATGATGGGATCGAGACCGAGGTAGCTCGCTGCGCCGGCGGCGAGGTAGCCGAAGCCGTGCAGCCCGGGGCCACAGCCCACGTCAAGTACGTCCTTGCCGCGGACGCGGTCCTGAATGGCGTTCGCCCACTTCATGTAACCGTACTGATGTGCCCGCTCCAGCACCTCGGGGTGGAAGGCGCGGGCACGCCATGGCTTGTCGCTATTGTTGATCCAGAAGGCACGCCGGGTCATCGCCGCGGACGCCTTGAAGGATGACGGAGGCTTCGGCAGACCGCCCTTCGCATGCTGAAGCGCCATGATCTCGCCGAGCCAACCGAGGCGCTCGGGATCCACGCCTTCATCGGCGAGTTGGAGTTCGCTTCGATACCAGGCCTTCAGGATCCGCCGGCTGCCGGCCATCTCGCCGACGACATCGTAGGCGTCTGCCCAGGCACCCTGCCTGATCAATTCGCAGACAAGTCCCAGCTGGAACGTCCCGAGTCTTCCAAGGGCGCCCTTGGCGAGACAGGGCCGCACCGGGATTTCCAGCGGCACCGTCTCTAGCGCGGCTGCCAGTTCATCGGGTTGAACGCCCACCTCGAAGGCCGCCGTGTTGCACGCACCATCCAAATCGGCCTCCAGCAGGCCCAGGGCGCCTTGGTCGCACAGCGCCTGCAGATAGACCATCATCGGGAAGTGGCGGGGTGCATTGGCGTTTTTCACCAGCAGGCGCGACCCTTTGCTCAGCCCCGGCGCCACTGCCTCGATGGCTTCGCGAAGGGCGGCCGGTTTCTTGGGCGCATCCATGAAGCATAGGTCGATCCTGTCGCCGCCCCACCGAAATGACGCGAACTCGGATTCGTGAACGACCACATCGAGTGCGCCGCCCTGCATGATCTTCTGGAAGACGGGCCGGAAGGACTCGGAGGGCCGCAGCAGACCGGGAACGCGCTTGTCGTGATCCTCGGTCCACACGAAGGTGTCGACAACGTGCAGCCTCCCGTAGTGGGCAAGAACATGGCTCAGCGCGCCGAGCCAAGGCCCGAGTTCCACGATCGTGGCATCCGGCCCGAGGCTCTCGCACATTCGTCGCACGAGATCAGCGTCGGACTCCGAGGACATCGTCGGCACCTCGGGCCCGATGAGGACCGCGTCATGCTCGCCTTTCACATGCGGCTCCAAGGATATTCTGTCCCTTTTCGCGAGTGGTCCGGCCGGCTTCGCGCTCTGCCGTGATGATCAGGCACGGCCTTCGGATGAAGCATCGCGTAATCCGGCCGGAGGATCAACTCGATCGGCCTGCCTGCTCGCTTGCCCTGGCGGCTCTTCGGCGGACCGGTCAAGGTGGTGCGCCTGCCCTGCAGCAGAACCGCGCTCCGCGCTCATCCAGAATCCAACGTCCTGGGTCGGGAAGCGTCCGGGGCATGTCCAGCCGGGCGACCGGCCATGCTGCAGAACCACACCGGTCCAGATGATGCCGTTATCTGGCCATCAGGTCGACCGAAAGGGCCCTTATCCCGAAACTGTTCGCAGGGTGCCGCATGGGCGGGGAGTTTTTCCCCGCACTCCTTCGGCCCAACGCAGATGACTGATGAGGTTCATTTCCATGCACTTTGGCAGACCAATTATCCTAGCAGCGATTTTCGCCTGTCAGGCCGTCTTCGGCGGGGCGGCGGCAGCGGCCACCTGTGCCGACCGAACCCATGTGGTTGAGCAGCTGAACGAACGGTTCGGGGAAGCGCTTTACGGCAATGCAATGTCGCGCACGGGTGCCGTCCTTGAGATCTACTCGAACTCGGCAAGCCAGTCGTGGACCATCCTCGTGACCCTTCCGGACCGCGATCTCACGTGCCTCGTGGCCTCGGGCACTGGCCACAATCGCCTGGACATGCAGCTCGCCGACCTTTCCGGCTGAAACGCACCCCGTCGTGTCGCCGGCCGGGCGTCGCGCGCCCGATACAGCACAGCGTCAGGCGTCGTATGGTATAGCCTTGTAGAGATGGGCGTCGTCAACAAGCTTGCCCGCAGTTTCGATGTCGGTGGAACCCGGCGTTGTCATCTCGGACAATGCCGTTGTGCGTGCAGCGAGAAAACGGTCCATGATTTCGAAGTCTGCAGCGCCCTCCCGCATGGTATCCATCCAGAGCTCGTCGAGCCTTGCGACACCGTCGGGCGACATGCCGAGATAGCTCGACTTCACCCTGTATTCGAAATCCTCCGAGAAGTTTGCGGCAACCAGATACCTGACGTCGTCGGGCAAGGTCGCACTCTCGAAACTGCCGGCCATCCGTTCTCTGACGTTCAGCCACGCCAGTTCATGGTCGAGCGCGCTCTGGGGCGCCGGCGAGCCAGTAGCCGTGCGCGTAACCACCGCGGATCCCAACACGACCAGCTTCAATATGCGAAACACGCCCTTGGATCTATCGAAAAATTTCATGAGAAAAATCCGCTTTTGGAAATGGACTTCCGGTTGATATCAAGCCGACTGCCGATCACCTTCGCCTCCACTCACTGGGGCAAGACGATGCCGGCCACGGAATAGTCGTTGCTGCCGCCTAGGACCGACCGGAAGACCATGGCTTCGACGTCCACGGTGCTGTCGAGGTCGACCCCGAGTTCGCCGTTCGAGACCGAGCTCACGATACGGTTCTCCGCTGCAGCGTCGTAGAGGCCGCGCAGGGCTTCAGGGTTGTCCAGCAAACCCGAGATGATCTCGGCATTGACGGAACCCGCATCGTAGAAGGGCACGTCGTTGAACCCGGCGAGGATCTCCGCAAGGTCGACCTCCACGGTTTCGACGCCCTCGAACAGGCCCAGTTTGTCCTCGTCGACATCGGCGATCGGGAACGACAGGAGTTCCCGCTCCCCGGCCGGGCCGTCGGACGGCACGACGACCGAGATTACATCGTCCCGGATGACGATGCGGCGGAAAAGATCTCCGTCTTCCTGGAAGCCGGGAACGACCTCGGCGTTGAACGGGTCGGGCGGCAGGACGTTGAGACCGTCCACGATCACCTCTGCAACGACCTCGCCGGCGAAGGTGGACTGGATGACTGCCGTCTCGGCGTCCGGGTTGCCGGCGGGATCGATCGTGCCGTAGCGTTCGTCCTCTTCGATGAAGATGTCGCTCAGCCAGACCCTTTCGACGTTGACCGTGCCCCCCTTCGTTCCATCGAAGGTCACAAGAAGGCGTTCGTCGAAATCGATCTCGTCGTTCTGGTCGCCGCCCATGACTCCGATCCCGTCAACGGGATCCCAGTAGATCTCCGCGGCCACCCAGGCAATGCCGTCGGCATCGCGGCGCTCGGCCGTGATTGTCACGCCCTGCGCAAAACACTGTTGCTGGCCGAAGCACGCCTCGAACGCGACGTCCCTGAAGTCCAGCTGCCCGCGAAGGTCCGCATCGATTGGAGGCTGCCCTGCGTCCTGCGAGAAGGCGGGACCCGCCCCCAAAACAAGGAACATGCCCAGAGGCAGCCAATGTCCTCTCATGATTGTTGACACGCTCACCTCCCCATCGAGAAATTTCATGAATAAAATGAAGGCAAAAAAAGTCGTCGTATTAACTGCGCGGTCGCGCCACCAATGCGCCATACTGGTGACAAATTTCGGGCTCGTGTCAAGCCCCGAACCCTGCTGCTCCACACTGGGACCGGTCGCCATAATGCGCGGCCCCATGGAACAGCGTGGAAGCGAGACAGGTCCGCCGGCGGCCAGCCCGAATCGCACCGAGCATCACGTCAGGCGTCGGCCCTCCGCGACCTGCGGCGCCGTGCCAGCGCGAGCGCCCCGACACCGGCCCCGAGGAGCCAGATGCCGGCCGGCAGCGGTATCGGCGTGGCCGTAACCAAACTCTGGCTCGTTGGTACGCCACCATCCTCAGTAGCGATGAAGTAGGTCAGCCGGTAGTTCGGAACGATGTCATCGAGCTGGCCGAGCCAATCCTCGGCAGTTGACACGGCGCTTTCCAGTGCCGATCCTTCTTTCACAAAGAAGCTTCCGCCGTTCGGGTCGAGGTCGAACGAGTCTTCGGTCTCTTCGATGATCTCCCACATCGCCAGCTGGAACGCTGCCGCACCTTCGCGGGTGTCCGTTTCGCCGATGAACCCCGTGAAAAGGCTGTTGATCAGCGTTTCCTGATGCCGAGACAGAAAGATCGGGCGGTCGGACTGCTCGGTGTAGGATGCCGTAGAAGCCAGGCTCGTGGTGACGTCGATGCACCAGGCGATGAAGTCCCGGATGGCATCCCCATTTTCATGGGACTCGCTCATCGGGATGGCACCCGCTGCCACTCTCCGCTCG
>CAZUVG010000051.1:0-11243 GCA_964623765.1 uncultured Roseicyclus sp. | reverse complement strand
TCTTCACCGGGCAGGTGACGGCGGCGGGCAAGGTGCCGCCCGCCAAGGTGCTGGTCGTCGGCGCGGGTGTCGCGGGCCTTGCCGCCATCGGCACGGCGACCTCTCTGGGTGCGGTCGTCTACGCCTTCGACGTGCGCCCCGAAGTGTCCGAACAGATCGAGTCGATGGGCGCGGAATTCGTCTTCCTCGAGTTCGAGGAGAGCAGCCAGGACAGCTCGGCCACAGGCGGCTACGCGGCCCCGTCCTCCCCGGAATTCCGGGAGAAACAGCTCGAGAAGTTCCGCGAACTTGCGCCCGAGATGGACATCGTCATCACGACGGCGCTGATCCCGGGACGGCCGGCGCCGGTTCTCTGGACCAAGGACATGGTCGAGATGATGAAGCCGGGCTCCGTCATCGTCGACCTCGCCGCCGAGCGGGGCGGCAACTGCGAGCTGACGAAGGCCGACGAGAAGATCGTCACGGACAACGGCGTGACCATCGTCGGCTACACCGACTTCCCCAGCCGCATGGCGACGCAATCCTCGACGCTTTACGCGACGAACGTTCGCCACATGATGACGGACCTGACGCCCGAGAAGGACGGGCTGGTCGTCCATGACATGGAGGACGACGTCATCCGTGGCGCGACGGTGACCCACGAGGGCGAGATCACTTATCCGCCGCCGCCGCCCAAGGTCGCAGCCATCGCCGCCCCTCCGAAGAAGGAGAAGCCGAAGGAACTGACGCCCGAGGAGAAGCGGGCGCAGGAGGTCGCGGCCTTCAAGGAGCAGACGAAGCGGCAGGTCGGCCTCATCGGCATCGGCGCGGTGCTGGTGCTGCTGGTGGGCCTCGTGGCCCCGGCGAGCTTCATGCAGCATTTCATCGTGTTCGTGCTGTCGGTCTTCGTGGGATTCCAGGTAATCTGGAACGTGGCGCATTCGCTTCACACGCCGCTGATGGCCGTCACCAACGCCATCTCGTCCATCATCATCCTCGGCGCGTTGATACAGATCGGGTCTTCCTCGGTCCTGATCACTGTGCTGGCTGCGCTGGGCGTGCTGATGGCCTCGGTGAACATCTTCGGCGGCTTTCTCGTGACACGGCGCATGCTCGCCATGTTCCAGAAATCCTGAGCGGGCAGGGGTAGAGACAATGGATTTCGGATTCACCATTGCGGCCTACGCCGTGGCCGCGGTCCTCTTCATCCTGTCGCTCGGGGGGCTCTCGGGACAGGAAAGCGCCAAGCGCGCCGTCTGGTACGGCATCGCCGGCATGGCCATCGCCGTCGTCGCCACCATGATCGGGCCGGGGCAGGGGCTGTGGCCCGCCTCGATCATCCTGATCGTCATCGGCGCTGCGGTGGGCTACCAACTCGCCACGCGGGTGCAGATGACGCAGATGCCCGAGCTCGTGGCGATCATGCACAGCCTCGTCGGCCTCGCCGCAGTCTTCGTCGGCTTCAACGCCGACATGATGATCAACAATGTCGAGAACCTGCTGATCCGGGACGGCGTCACCGACTGCGCCGACGGGATCAGCTACTACGACTGCGCGCAGGCGGCCGGCAGCATGGCACTCGCCGACCTGTCGGCCTTCGGCGACCTCGTGGCGAAGAAGACCGGCGTGGAAATCACGATCCTCATGGTCGAACTGTCGCTCGGCATCTGGATCGGTGCGGTCACCTTCACCGGTTCGGTCGTGGCCTACGGGAAGCTCTCGGGCAACGCGAGCCTCCTGCCGTTCAAGATCGACACCTCGGCGCAGCAGTTGCCGGGCGGGCATCTCCTGAACGCGGCGGCGGCCGGTCTCTCGCTGGTCCTGCTGTTCATGTATCTCGGCGGCGCGGGGTCGTGGACATTGATCCTGCTGGCGGCGCTGGCCTTCTTCATCGGCTACCACCTGATCATGGGCATCGGCGGGGCGGACATGCCGGTCGTGGTCTCGATGCTGAACAGCTACTCGGGCTGGGCGGCAGCGGCCATCGGCTTCTCGCTTTCGAACGATCTTCTGATCGTCGTGGGCGCGCTCGTGGGCTCCTCCGGCGCGATCCTCAGCTACATCATGTGCAAGGCGATGAACCGCTCCTTCGTCAGCGTCATTCTCGGCGGCTTCGGCGGCACGAGCGGTCCGGCGGCGGAGATCGAGGGCGAGCAGGTCGCCATCGACGCCGATGGCGTGGCCACGGCGCTTAACGAGGCCGACAGCGTCGTCATCGTTCCGGGCTACGGCATGGCGGTGGCTCAGGCGCAGAACGCGGTCTCGGAACTGACGCGGAAGCTGCGCGCGGCGGGCAAGGAGGTGCGTTTCGCCATCCACCCCGTCGCGGGCCGTCTGCCCGGGCACATGAACGTCCTGCTCGCGGAGGCGAAGGTGCCCTACGACATCGTGCTGGAGATGGACGAGATCAACGACGATTTCCCCGATACCGACGTGGTCATCGTCATCGGCTCGAACGACATCGTGAACCCGGCTGCACAGGACGACCCGAATTCTCCCATCGCGGGGATGCCTGTCCTGGAGGTGTGGAAGGCCAAGCAGGTCTTCGTCTCCAAGCGCGGGCAGGGGACGGGCTATTCGGGCATCGAGAACCCGCTCTTCTTCAAGGAGAACACGCGAATGTTCTACGGCGATGCGAAGGCGTCGATGGACGCGCTTCTGCCGAAGATCGGCTGATTCACCGTCGCTGACGAAAACTGGAAGCCCCGGCAATGCGCCGGGGCTTTCCCGTCAGGCGATGCGGGTTGCGAGATCCTTTGGCTCGGCGCCCGTCACGGTCCAGAAGGCCGCGGCCCCTTCGGGCAGCTCCGCGAGCACCCGTTCCAGATCGGCATGGCGCACCGACCGCCAGAGCGCCCGCGCGGTGGCCTCGATCGCATTGTCCGGCGTCAGGTTGTGGTGCGGGCGGAGGGCCTGTGCCTCCCGCGTCATCTCGGTGCGCGAGGCGAAGGGGCGGGGCCGGGCCTCCGGCACCCATCCTGCGACGAAGATCGCGCGCGGCACCGAGGGCAGCACCGAGGCGAAGTGCAGCCCCTGCTCCGCGCTAAGGCGCGCCCGGAACGTCTGGAAGACCCCGTCGACCGCCGTGTAGGCCATGTTGTCCGAAACGAGCCCCGTTGCCTCCTTCACGTCGTCGAGGAAGGCGCGCCATTCGCGGCTCGCGTGTCGGTAGGTCGCAGGCATCGGCATGGGCGCAGGGTTCCGCGCCGCCGGCTGGGTGTCAAGCGCCGCTCATTTCGTCAGGATCAGCTTGCCCGCCCGGGTGATGCGCAGCGTGTAGGTCTTTTCGTCGAGCACGATGAAGGCCGTGCCCTCGCCACCGGTAAGGCTGCGCGCGTCGTGCACGGGCTGACTGGGGCTCGGGACGAGGCTGGATTCTGGGCCGTGGGCGGACTGGTAGGACATGGTCGTTCTCCCGGTTGGTCGCTTTCGCCAGAATCAATCCTGAGTGAATCGGTCAGCCTTGTCAATTCCGACTTAATTGATCGGAAATCTGCCCGCGCGCGGCGGGCCTTCGCGCCAGCACCGCGATCCGCTCCGAAACCTCCCGGCGCAGCGGACCGAGCCTGGGCGCATCGCGCAGCGTCGAGAACCAGTGCTCCGGCGGATTGCGTCCTGCGCGGGCGTTGGCCCAGGTCAGGCCGCGCAGCACTTCCTCCGCCTCGGGCGGAAGGCGGTCCGGGATCTCGCGGCCGTTCAGCGTGGCCCAGTTTCCGGTCCAGAGGCGGCCGACCGACCAAGGATTGTAGCCGCCCCCGCCAAGCACGAGGAAACGCGGGGCCTCCAGCGCCATGAGCGCGGACAGCACATCCCAGTGGGCGTTGTTGGACAACCCAAGACGCGAGAGAGGGTCCTCTTCGACCGCGTCCGCGCCGCATTGCAGGACCAGAGCATCGGGGGCGAATTCCGCGACTGCCGGCAGGATCAGCGCCTCGCGCACTTCCGCCATCTCCGTGTCGTTGAAACCCCGCGGCACCGGCAGGTTCAGGACGTTGCCGCCGCCGTCATCCTCGAGCGCTCCGGTGAACGGCCAGCGCTTCTCTTCGTGGACGGAGATCAGGAGCGTGTCGGGATCGCCCGCGAAGGCATGCTCCACCCCGTCGGCGTGGTGCGCATCGATGTCAACGTAGGCGATCCGGCGCGCGCCCGCGCGGCGCAGGGACAGGATCGCGAGGACAGGGTCGTTCAGGTAGCAGAAACCGCCCGCCCGGTCGGGAAAGCCGTGATGCGTGCCGCCACCCGGATGGTGGATGACACCACCCCCCGCCAGCAGCTCGCCCGCCAGCAGCGACGCGCCTGCCGCCGTCGCGGGACGGCGGAACATCTCGGGGAAAACGGGATTGGATACCGTCCCGAGGCCGTGCCGCTCGCGCACGCCCGGGCTCACGTCCTGCCGACGCTCGGCTTCCTGCAGGGCGTCGACGTAGGCGGGCGTGTGCCAGATGGTCAGCGCCGTGGGCTTGGCCCGCGGGCTCGGTCGATACTGGTCGGGGCCCAGCCAGCCCATCGCCCGGGCGAGATCCATGACGGTCGAGACGCGGGGCACGCGCAGCGGATGTCGCGGCCCGTAGGAGGAGCCTCGGTAGATTTCCGAGCCGAGGAAAAGGGGGCGTTGCATGGATGGTGTCCCGTCGTTGCCCGATGCCAGCTATGCCCGCCCACGGGGTGGTCAAGCGCCGGTGCGGCGCCATTGAATGCCGCCCGGCGCCATGCGATAGAGGCTGGCCATGGCCAGACATCCCGCGATCCAGGCGCCGCTTCGCATCGGCGCCGCCGCCAAGCGCGAGACCCGGACCCAGTTCGGGGCGCTCTGCTTTCGCAGGACGGAAAAGAAGAAGAAGAAGCCGGGCATCGAGGTGCTGCTCGTCTCCTCGCGCGACACCGGCCGCTGGATCATCCCAAAGGGCTGGCCCGTGGACGGAGAGACCCCGACAGCGGCCGCCGCGATGGAGGCATGGGAAGAGGCGGGCGTGCGCGGGCGCGTCCACGAGGTATGCCTTGGCCATTACGCCTATCTCAAGTGGATCGACGAGGAGATGTCGCTACCCTGCATCGTCGCCGTCTTCCCTCTCGAGGTGCTGCGCCTCGACGACGATTACCCCGAGGCGAAGGAACGCAAGCGCAAGTGGCTGACGCCGAAAAAGGCCGCGCAGCGTCTGCAGGAGCAGGAACTGCGCGAGATCGTCCAGAGCTTCGATCCCGCGCGGCTCGCGTGAGCTGCGCTTGAAGGCGGCCGCCCTGTGCATATCTTGCGCGGCAAAGGTTCGATGACATGATACGCTACGCCCTCAGATGCGCCGAGGACCACCGCTTCGAAAGCTGGTTCCAGTCAGCCGCGGCCTACGACAGCCTTGCCGATCGCGGCCTCGTATCTTGCCCTGTCTGTGGTGGCAGCAAGGTGACGAAGGCCGTGATGGCCCCCCGCGTCTCCGCGGCCAACGGTGATGGTCGGGAGGCGTCGGAACGTCCCCTGCAGGACGCGGCGCACCCCGCCGAGCAGGTGCTCAGGGCGATGCGCGAGCATGTCGAGAAGCACTCCACCTATGTCGGCCCGCGTTTCGCCCAGGAGGCGCGGGCGATGCATCTCGGCGAACGCGAGGCCTCCGCGATCCACGGCGAAGCCTCGCGCGATGAGGCGCGGACGCTTCTGGAAGAGGGCGTCCCGATCGCGCCATTGCCCTTCGCGGCGCGCAGCAAGCGAGACTGAACTGCCAACGGCGCCTTTGCGCCGGATCTGCGTCACCCGCGAATATTCCCGCCAGCTTCGGCGGGGAAACCCGTTATCGCGCGATGCGTGCCGCTGGAGACCGGACCGGTTGACGACCTGTTTCCCGAGGCACCGCTCCGGATTTCGGGCACGCGGACGTGACGCAGTTGGTGGCCGCACGCCTGCCGCTGCCGGCGGTCATGCTGGCCGCGGGTCTCGCCAAGCTCGGTTTCTTCCTGCGCCGCCACGCCGCAGCCTGAAGCCGTCTGCCGGCCGGAAGAAAGGTCGCCGGCACCCTCACCCGGACAGCGCGCGCTCCTGCAGTTCCCTGAAATCGCGTGCGTCGCGCTCCGCCTCGAAGCGCGCCACGGACCCGGCCACCTTTCGGGCTATTTCCTGCTCCGGCAGGCCGAGGCGGCGCAGTCGCAGCACCTCCGCCTTGCCGGCGGCCGTCAGCGGCTGCGGGAACAGGATGGTGTCGAGCGCCCCGATGGGAATGGCCGCCGTCTCGGCGAGACGGTCCATCCGCTCGGCATGTCCCGGCTTGGCCCGCAGAGTCTCGATCCGCGCCGCGTGCCAAGCCGTGGCCCGCCGCGCCAGGCCAGCGAGCACCGGATCCGCGAGGTAGTCCGCGATCCGCGCCCGAAGCTCGGGGAGATGCCGGCGCGGAACCGGACCGGCGATCTCGTTGCGGTCGAAGGTCCCGAAATAGGCGGCATCGTACTTGTCGGCTTTCGCGTTCGCGCTTCCACGGAGCCCGCGCAGGAGGTAGGACTCGCGGCTCTTGACGGCGAAATGGGCGATCTCCGCGAGCTCGTAGCCGACTGTCGCCGCCGACGAACGCCACATGCCGTCCATGAACTGGCGTGTGAGCCGCACCCCGGATCCGTTGACCCAGCGCAGCGCCCGAAGTCGCGCCCGTGCCTCGGGGTCGCGGGCGGCGCCCTGCACCGTCGGCCGATGGATGCCGAGCCGCATCCCCGGGAAGGGTCGGAACAGCGTCTTCACCCCCCAGCCCCTGCGGAAATCGTCTGGCGCGCCACGCGTGTAGACCTCGGTCGCGAGGCCCGGGTTCCAGTCGATCAGGCCGTTCGACCCCATGATGCGCCAGGTGATCGCGACGCCCTCCGTATCCCGGGGCAAGGCGGAGACCAGGTCCTGCAGGCGGCGTGCACCGACCTTGACAACCGGAAACTCGTCGGCGTCGAGCACGCAAAGCCAGTCTGTCTCGATCACGGCGGGATCGTGCTGCGCCGCTCTGAGGGCTACCGGCTGCGCCCGGCCGCCCGTGCCGACCGGGTTGTCGCGGCGCAGGACCGGGGCGCCGATCGCCGCGAGGCGGTCGAGCATCGCGTCGGTCCCGTCGCAGCAGTCATTGGTGTAGACGATGATGCTGTCGACGCCGATCGTCTGCTGCCAGGCGACCCATTCCAGGAGGGCGGGTGCCTCGTCGCGCATGATCGTCAGGGCCGTGATCCGTTCGGGCATTGGCAGAGTGAAACGTTCTGCAGCCCCGGCCGCAAGACGGAATGGGCCGTCAGTCTGCGGCGTTGACGTCCGCGGCCGCCGCTCCTAAAGGCGGTTCGGCCCCGAAGATCCGGTGCACGCGTTTCGTCCCGGCCTGCGCCGCGAGCGCGTCGAACCCGGCCTTCGCCAGTCCCGCCTCTGTCAGCACCTTCCACTTGCGGTAATGCACCGCCGTGAGGTCCGCCCGCGTCCCCAACGGCTTGCCCCGCAGGCGGCCGCCGAGGATGAAGTGGTCGGCCTCGGGGATCTCCAACCACGACAGCCCCGCGCGCCGGATCGCGACGGGCAGGCTGATCTGGTCGAGATAGGGGCGGCGGAAGTCCTCCAGTTCCGGCACACGGTCGAGCGTCCGGGCCGTGTCGAGCCATGTCTCGGCGAAGGTCCGCCCCGAGCCCTTGCTG
The DNA here is from genome assembly GCA_964623765.1 of uncultured Roseicyclus sp. Classification (GTDB taxonomy): domain Bacteria; phylum Pseudomonadota; class Alphaproteobacteria; order Rhodobacterales; family Rhodobacteraceae; genus Roseibacterium. The sequence continues at coordinate 3,629 of CAZUVG010000051.1, read as the reverse complement.
GGCGCCTCGGGGAAGAGGACCAAGCCGGAGGAGTAATAGGGCGGGACGTGCGGCTTCTTCTGCCGCATCAGAGTTATGCGCTCTTCCGGCACGGACAGGCCGAAGGCGCTGTAGGCCGTCTCCCAAAGGTGGTCGGGCTTCCAGCGGATCGAGGCAGCGACCGAGCAGGCAACGTGACCGGCCCCGAGGAAGCGCGTGATGTCATGGGGACGCAGGACCAGGATGTCGCTGTCCATGAACCCGCTCCACTCGGTGTCGCGCGGTTGCTGGCAGGCGAGGATCTTGTTGCCGTGGGGATAGGGGGGATCGAACGCGCCGCCCGTCTCCATCGGCCTGAGTTCGCAGCGCAGCCGGCGCAGCGTCTCGACGACGGCGGGGGCGATCTCGTCCATCCGCTGCGCGGGACAGTAGCCGACGAGCGCGATGTCCGGATCGAGATGCTGCCGGATCGAGGCCGCGAGATAGCAGGCGAGCGACTCGTACTTGGGCGGTTCCACGATGAAGAAGAGAGTGAGCGAGGGGCGCATTGCGGCGGTCACTCCACGGCAGCGCGCGCCCTGCATTCTCCGTTCCACAGGCGGGCGGCAGGGATCAGGGTCAGGCGCATGGCACGGCTCGTGTCCGGATCGTTGAAAGCGTCATGCGTGCATCATGGGACAATCGAGCATTTCCGGGGACGCGAAAAGGCTTTCCTCTGGCATTCCCGCAGAGCGGAGCGACATCTCCTTGGCCATGAAGCGGTGCTTCCGGATCGCCCGTGCGGCGCGAGACTGTGGCGCGGTCATTCATCGAGCGCCTCGGCGGGCTCGATTCCCGTCTCGCGGCACATGCGCCAGACGTAGGAGTTCTCGAGGGGCGGGTGGCGCCGCCACCACGGCCGCGTGCCGTTGGTGTACAGATGGACCGAAACGGTGGCGTCCGTGAACCAGCCCTCCACCCGCCCGTGGGGATCGTAGAAGACGTCGTTGAGCTGGAACGGCACGGGATAGAGCGTGTCCGGCGGCATCGCACGCGCGTCGTCGCCGGTCTGGCGGGCGAACCAGGTGAAGGCCTGGGGGCCGAAGGCGGTGCGCTCGGTCCGGTAGATGCGGACAGCGTGAGGCAGGCTTTCGTCCTGCCGCCCGATCTTGCGCCGCTGGTTCCCGTTCCACCAGGGCGGCACCTCGGGCAGGTTCTCGTAGTAGCCGAGGAGCATGTCCACGAGCTCGCAGTCCCGCGGCAGGCCGACGACGCCGCAATTCAGCGCCCCGCGCATGCCGTGGCCCGCGAAGATCCACTCCCATTCGTCGGGGAAGGGCGCGTGACAGAAGGCGTCGCAGTCGATCCAGATCGCCCCCGTGGCGCGGATCATGCGGTAACGGAAGACGTTCGAGAGATAGGAGGCCGACGTCTGGGCGACGATGTCGCGGGGGATGTCCATGATCTCCTCGGCCGGACGCACCTCGATTCCCTCGGGCACGTTCTGCACACTGTCGGTGCAGTAGAGCGTCACCGGATGGCCGTGGCGCAGGTGCGAGGCGAGGCAAAGCCGGTTGAGATAGTGCAGGCGCTCGCCGATCCAGAGGGAGGCGACGGGACGGCGATTCAGCTCCATCAGACTGCTCTCTCCAAGGTCTCGTCCTCCGCGCGGGCCGTGCATGGACCGGCGGCCCCGGTGCCATGACAATCGGGCAATGACGCGCGTCGCACAAAGGCTTTCCTTGGGCAGGTCGGAGGCTCGCATCCTCTCCGCGCGCGTCGGCCTGTCATGATGCCGTGGGACAGGAGGTCTCAGGTCGAACGAGGGTCGGCAACCGAAGTCCGTCCACGCCTGTCGAACTGGAGGCTACCCTGTGCGGCACGTTCCGGCACCTCGTGGAAGCCATGTGCGCGGAGGGGGGCGGAGAGCCTTGCGCGCAGGGCGTCTGCGTCGGCGGGGGTGGTGGCCGGCACGACGACGCGCTCGAGCCATGTGGAGGCGAGCGCCTCCGGCGCATCGCCCGGCAGCTCGGCCGGCCGCGCGATGCGCAGCAGGGTGGCCCGGCTTCGTTCGATCAGCGACGCGAGGTCTGCCGCCGTCGCCACCGGCGCATCCGACAGAACGAGCCTTCGGCCAACCTCCGCCGGGGCACGGTCGGCGACGACGCTGGCGACGGAGAGGAGATCTTCGCGCGCCTCCTGCGCGACGGCGGAGAGACCCGCCTCGAGGGCGAGCGCCCTCAGCGGAAGGAAGGCGATCCCGGTTCCGATTTCGAGGAGCCGCCTGTGGCCGTCAATCCAGAGCCCCGCGTGGCGTGCATGTCGCCGGTCGAACCGGCCAGCCGACACGGCGGCCAGGGCCGCGGGCTCGAAGATGCCGGGATCGGCGGGGAGGGAGATGCCGTGGTTCGCGACCCACGGCGCGGCCGGGTCGTCGAAACGGCAGCACCTTCGGAAGGGATCGGCGGGCACCGTGCGGGCGCGAGCCAAGGTGCGGGCCTCCACCTCGCTCATCAGCGCCTCGATTCGCGCCGGGTCGCGCGGCTTCGGCGGTTTCGCCGCGACCTGCGCGATCGGGGTGCGCGAGGCTGCGGCGAGGCTCGCGCGGAGGATGCGGTAGTCGTCCGTCGCCTTCAGCCTTGCAAGTCGCGCCTCGATCCGGTCGTGGGCGGCGTGGTGCAGCTCCGACAGGTCCGGATCGGACAGAAGGGCGGCCAAGATCCCGGTGCGAGCTTCGGCATGGCGCATCGCGGCGAGATCCATAACCTCGTTGCGATCCTGCAGCGCCCAGTAGGCGGCATCGTACTTGTCCTTCTTGTCGTTGACGTTGCCGCGCAGGCGGCGGGCGGCGTATGCCTCGACCGACTTCACAGCGTAGTGGTTCACCTGCGCCCAGTCGAAGCCCACCGTGCGGCGAATCGAGCGCCAGCCGCGGAACCGGAAGTATTCCTCAACCGGCCGTCCCGACCCGTTCAGCCAGCGCACGCTGTCGGGGAACTCGGTGTCGAGCCATTTGTTGCGGATCGCGGGGCGGTGGATGCCGAGCTTCCAGCGCTCGGGATCGAAGCGGAACAGCGTCTTGACCCCCCAGCCCTTGTTCCAGTCGCGCGGGGCGGCGCGCTTGTAGTCCTCGGTCACCTCGGCGCGGGACCAGCCCGTGCGTCCGCCCGAGCCGAAGATGCGCCAGGTGACGACGATGCCGTTCGCATCCCGGGCGACAGCGTCATCGAGCATGCCGTCGAGCGTTCCGGCAGGGTGGTTGATGCAGAGGAACTCGTCGGCGTCGAGCAGCATGAGCCAGTCGGAGGCGGCCACGAGCGGCTCCTCCTGCGCATGCCGGATGGCGGACGGCTGCGGCTTGCGGCCCTTGGCGATGACGTTCTCGCGGTGGGTGGCAAGGCCGAGCGCCTCGAGCCGCTGCAGCATCTCCACCGTGCCGTCGGAGCAGTTGTTGGTGTAGACGAGAATGTCGGTGAAGCCGACCGCGAGGTGATGGGCGACCCATTCCAGCAGGTAGGGCGCCTCGTCCTTCATCATGGAGACGACCATGATGCGTCCATGCCGGGAGACGGGTTTCATGGCATCGGGGGGGCTATTCTGCTGCACGTCGCTTGCGGCGCCTCTTCCGCGGCTTCCCCCGGCTGGATATCACGACCGACCGCGGTCGGGCC
>CAZUVG010000050.1:0-11264 GCA_964623765.1 uncultured Roseicyclus sp. | reverse complement strand
GGCGAGATGCGGGTCGTGCATCGACACGAGGCGCCTCTCGTCCCACCGGGTGACCCTTCCGACACCGTCTCGAAAGCGCAGGCTGCGGGTCAGCACGTTGCCCTTCAGGTCCAGCTCCTGACGGTAGTCGAGATACTCGACGCTGTCCGGCCGGAGCCAGTCGCCGCCTTCCGCCCGAAGCGTCAGGGGCAGCCAGTTCGGAATGTTGACGAGATCCTCGTTCTCGACCCGTTGGCCGGCGATCTCAGAGGTCAGCCGGTCGTATCCGCCGGCGAGATAGGTGCCTGGATAGTGGACGTCGTCGGCCAGTGAGCAAGGGGCCGCCGCGCGCGACACGATGTAGCCGTTGCCGAGCGCGCATAGCGTTTCCCGCAGGCCCTCGGTCGCGGGATCGTAGCCGGAATACCTCAAGTGCCAGTCTTGCATCCTTCCCTCGTGTCAAGCTGCGTCAGAAAGTCGATGAAGCGGCGCACGTCGTCGGGGTCGGCCACGGCGAACTCCGCGAGCGTGGCGCGGCGATCGCCGCGGACGGCGATGCAAAGCGCGTCGCCACCCAGTGCGGCAAATGCATCCTCGTCCGTAAGGTCGTCGCCCAGATAGAGCGGCAGGGCCCCATCCTCGCCCAGCCGCGTATTCGACAACAGCCAAAGAACGGCATCGCCCTTGTCCCAGTCGGCGCGCGGCTGGATCTCGAAGACCTTCTTCCCGCGCCCCTTGCGCAGCTCCTCGTGGCGCCCGACGATCTCGTCGACGGCATCCTCTATCCTTCGGGCATCGTGCTCCGCCGCCCGGCGATAGTGCACGGCGATGGAGAAATCCTTTCGCTCCACATCCGAGCCTTCAATTCCCGAGAGCCTGTCGCGCAGTTCGGTGTCGGCCTCCCCGATCGGGCGCAGGAAGCCTTCCGCTGCGTCAGGCCGCTCCTGCAGGCCGCCGGGCCCGGCGATGTCGAATCCGTGGCTGCCGGCGTAGATCACGTCGTCCAGCCCGACCCGGTCGCGCACATCGGACAGTCCCCGGCCGCTGATGACGGCGACCGGCCGGCGGCGGGCAAGGGCCGCGACGGCGGCGCGTGTCTTCTCTGGCAATTTCGCCTCGCGCCAATCGGCGACGATGGGCGACAGCGTGCCGTCGTAGTCGAGGAAAACGGACAAACGACGTGATCCGAGACGCTCGCGCACATCATCCAGCCGGTCCCAGACCGAGGGCAGCCGGTCGATGGTCCGCAAACCCCCGTCGCCGGGCAGCAGCAGACGTCGCAGATCGCCCGTCACGAGGTCTGCGCCGTTCGCGCGCAAGGCGTGGCGGTGCCGGCCGCCGTCGTCCTGACGATCGACGCCGATCACGAGGCCGAAGTGCCCCGCCGCGCCGGCGCGAACGCCCGCCACGGCGTCCTCCACCACCGCCACCTGCGCAGGTGTGCAGCCGAGACGGCGGGCCGCCTCCTCCAGCTGGGCCGGCGCGGGCTTGGGCGAAAGCCCCAGCTCGTCGGCATCCGCGCCGCTGACCGTGGCATCGAACAGCCGCGCGATGCCGACGCTTTCCAGCACCTGCAAGGCGTTGCGGCTTGCGGAAAAGACGCCCAAAGCCATGCCTGCGCTCCTGAGCCCGCCGATGAGCGCGACGGCGTCGTCGAAAACCGGCACCGTGTTGTTGGCCAGCCATTCGCGGAACCGGCGATTCTTGCAGTTGCCGATGCCACGCACCGTCTCCAGCCCTTCGTCGTCCTGCGACCCCTCTGGCAGATCGAGCCCGCGGGAGCGAAGAAGGCCACGAACGCCATCGTAGCGGGGGACCCCGTCGACATGTGCGAGATAGTCCTCGCGCGTGAAGGGCCGATGCGCGCCGCGCGCCTGGAGTACCGCGTCGAAGACACTTTTCCACGCTGCGAAATGGGCATTGGCCGTGTCGGTCACGACGCCGTCCATGTCGAGGATCACCGCAGCGATCGTTTCGTCCGTCCGCTCGGAGGATTCGGTCATTCCTGCCTCTCGCTCGAAGACGGTCGCGCCTTCGGCCCGCCGTCGCCACCTTCATCGCCTTGCCCGGTTCAACGTACGCGACGCATGGTTGGGTTCCGGCCCCGGTGAACCCTGACGCCAACTCGCGCGTTTGCGTCGCATGACCCGCCACTCAAAACGGGCAGGCCGATGCCGCGACTGATCCTTTTGCGCCACGGCGAGAGCCTGTGGAACCGTGACAACCGGTTCACGGGCTGGACGGACGTCGATCTCAGCGAAGGCGGTGTCCGGGAGGCCCGCCAGGCAGCGAAACGGATTGCCCGGGAGGGAGCCGAATTCGACGTCTGCCTCACGTCGGTGCAGAAACGTGCGATCCGGACGTTGTGGATCGTCCTCGACCAGCTCGACCTCATGTACATGCATGTCGAACGGCACTGGCGCCTGAACGAGCGGCATTACGGGGCGCTTCAGGGCCAGAACAAGGACGACAAGCGTCGCGAGGTCGGCGAGGAACAGGTGCACGAGTGGCGCCGCAGCTTCGCCACGCGCCCCCCGGCCCTGGACGAGGCGGACGAACGTTTCCCCGGCCATGACCGCAGGTACGCGCGCCTTCCCGAAGCGGATCTGCCGCGAACCGAGAGCCTGCAGGACTGCATCGCGCGCATGCTGCCCTATTGGCGGATGCGGATCGAACCTGCGCTCATGGCCGGCCGCACGCCCCTCGTCGTTGCGCATGGCAACAGCCTGCGGGGCATCGTGAAACATCTCGACGACATTCCCGATGACGAGATCCCCGGCCTCGAGATCCCGACCGGCGTGCCGCTGCTCTACGACTTCGACGATGCGCTGCGCCCCACCGGCAGCCGCTATCTGGACGAGGTCGGCTAGCTCCGCCGCCGATGGGGTTCCGGAGGAGGCCATGACGAACGCAATGCAGTCGACGTCCTCCCCGATCCTGCTGATCGGCCTGCTGATCGCCGCCGCGGTCGCGGTTCGCGCGTTTCTCGACCGCACCCATGTGCCCGCCCTGGTCGGGTTCATCGGACTGGGATTTGCGCTTCGGCTGGCAGACGACAGGCTTGGTCTTTTGTCCGAGGCCGGCCGATACGCCTTTGACGTTCTGGCCGAGCTTGGCATCGTCGCGCTCCTGTTCCGGGTCGGACTGGAAAGCGACCTCTCCGGGCTGCGCCGTCAGCTCGGCAGCGCCAGCATCGTCTGGCTGGGCAACGTCCTGCTGACCGCCGTGCCCGGCTATGTCGTGATGTCGTGGCTTCTGGGCTACGGCACGATTCCCAGCCTGATCGCGGCGGTGGCGCTGACCGCGACGAGTATCGGGGTCTCGGTCGGCATGTGGCAGCAGCATGACGCGCTGGGAACGCCGAACGGCCAGCTTCTGACGGACGTGGCCGAGATGGACGACCTGTCGGGCCTCGCGCTCATGGTCCTGCTCTTCGCCGTCGTGCCGATCCTGCACGAGAGCGGTGCGGGCGCTGGACGCAACGGCGCCGGGGTCATCCAGGGCGGTTCGGGCGGCAGGCTCTGGTCAGAGCTGTTGTCCACGGGCGGTGTTCTTCTTGCCAAGTTCATCGGCTTCGGCGCGCTCTGCATCGCCTTTGCGCGCTATGTCGAAAAGCCGATGACGCATGCCTTCGGAAGATACGCCACGCGACCCGAGACGATCATTTTCGTTGCAGGCATCGGGATCACGATCGCGGGCGTATCGGCCTGGCTCGGGTTCTCGGCCGCGGTGGGAGCGCTCTTTGCCGGGCTGGCCTTCAGCCGGGACCCCGAATCCGTCAAGTTCGACATGGGCTTCACCGGCCTGTACCATCTTTTCGCGCCGTTCTTCTTCATCGGCATCGGCCTCTCCCTCGAACCCGCGGCATTCACCTCGGCCCTCGGGGCAGGCGCAGCGCTCACGGCGGTCGCAGTCGCGGGCAAGGTCGTCGGTGCCGGTGTGCCGGCTCTCGTCGCCACCGGCGCGACGGGTGCCGCGCTTATCGGGGTCAGCATGGTGCCCCGGGCGGAGATCACGATGATCATCATGGAACGGGGGCAGCAGCTTGGCGACTGGGCGGTTCCGGACGAACTCTATGCAGCATTCGTGCTGGTGTCGGCTATCACCTGTCTCGTTGCGCCCGTCGGCCTCGAAGTCATGTTCCGGCGGTGGCCCGGCAAGGTCGGCGGCGCGCCGAAGTCACGGTCCGGGAAGAACGCGGAATGACCCGCGCGATGATCCCGCCCGGCCGCGAGGTGCAGGGACGCGCTTGCGACCCTCGATGGGGCTCCAGCCCGGCTCGGCCGCCGCGCGGCGGCCATATGCGATCCCCTCGGGGCCCAGAACATCCCGGGCCCCGAGCTTCGATGGCGCATGGGCGAGCGGGTCGGGATCGTCCTCGATACGTCCCTGAAGGTCAGCTTGGCTTCCGGTTCATGCATCCCGGCGGTTCTGGCCGTGGCCGTGGCCGGAGCCCTCGGCCTGTCGCTGCTCTCGGTCTTCGGCGCGTCCTGTCAGTGCGATTCACGAGTGGGCCGGGGACCGCGAACATGAGGTGCCGACGCCGCCAGCTTGACAAGAACGCGCTGAGATGTGATGGTAAAATTTCAGTGAAATGCAGGAAAGCCCATTCCGGGCCAGCGCGCGGATCGGGGCGAAAAGCAACTGCAACTCAGCAGGGAATGCCGATGACATACCAACTAAATCGTCGCTCGATGACGCAAGCCGTGTTTGCTGCAATTGCCGCCGTATCCTTCGGGGCGGCCGCCGTTGCCCAGGACGCTCCCGAGGAGTTCAGCATCGGGGTGTTCACCTTTTCCTCCGGGCCGGCAGCCGCCTACGGATTGCCGGGTCGACAGGGCGCCGAACTGATGATCGACATGATCAACGACACCGGCGGTATCGGCGGAGTGCCGGTGCGTGCGACATACGTCGATGAAGCGCAGGGTGCCGAAGGCGTCATCTCGGAGTATAGGCGCATTGCCGAGGACCCTGCCACGCAGGTGATGATCGCCGCCCTGTCGTCGAGCAACTGTCTCGCGCTGGCGCCGGTGGCCGAACAGATCGGGATGCCGACGGTCAGCTGGAACTGCGATACCCACCAGCTCTTCCTCGGCGAGGACTTCGACTACACCTTCCGGCCGAACGGCAACACCATCCCCGAGTTCGCGGCCTTCGCCGCCTACCTGATGGAGGTCAATCCGGATGCGCGGCGCATTGCCATCATCAATCCCGACTATGCCTTCGGTCACGATGCCGGCGCGATTGTGAAGGCGACGCTCGAGGCGATCGCACCGGATGTCGAAGTGGTCGCCGAACTCTATCCGCGCCTTGGCTCGGCCACCTTCCAGACCGAGATCTCCAGGCTCTCGGCGGCTCGGCCCGACGCGATCTTCTCGAACCTCTGGGGTGCCGATCTCGAAAACTTCGTGCGGCAGGCGCAGCCGCGCGGATTGTTCGACCAGAGCCAGATGATCCTCGCGCTCGGCGAGACGGTTCTGGAATCGCTCGATCTTCCCGATGGCGTGATCGTTGGTGTTCTTGGCGATGGCTGGTGGAACAGCCCGACTGCACGCGCCAACGAAATGACGGTCGCTTTCACCGAAGCCTACCGTGAGCGCTTCGGCGAATACCCCGTCTTTCCCGCGATGAAGATGGCAAACGCACTTCTGTTCATGCAGCAGTCGGTCGAGGACGCCATTGCCGAGGCCGACGGCGCCTGGCCCGATCGGGATGCGATCGCCGCAGCGATGGAAGGCCGGACGTTCGACTCCCTGACCGGGACGGCAGTGCTGCGCGCCGACAACGACGCGGTCGTCGACCAGGTGGTGGGCATGTCGATGCGCGATGAGGATCTCGGCTTCTCCGTCATGAGCAACCTCGTCCGCTACCCCGGCGATGCGCTGATGCCGCCGATCGGCGAAGACCCGATCGCCTGGCTTGGATCCCTGTCTTCGGAATGGCACGGAAGCCTGCCCAAGCCGGGTTCCTATCAGTGACGGGACGGCCGGATACGTCACGCTGAGGCGGATTGCCTCCGTCGCACCCGGTCGTCGGGACCGGGTGTGACGAGACGCAGCGATCCGGATGACCGAGACAGGGGCAGGAGCGCCCGTCCTTTCCGGCCGGCGGGCATGCCTGCGGCGCCGTCCAACCCAAGCAAACCGAAAGAACAGGCAGACAGATGCTCAACGGGATCGTTCCGCTCGTCGTAGACGGTCTGGCCAACGCTGCACTCATATTCTTTGTGGCGGTCGGCCTTACCCTTGTCTTCAGTGTCCTCCGCATCCTCAACGTTGCCCACGGAAGCTTCTATTCCATCGGAGCCTACGTGGCGGCGAGCGGGGTTCTCTGGCTGGTCGGCGCGGGTCTCGATCCGTGGCTGAGTTTCCCGGTGCTTCTCATCGCGGCGGCGCTGGTCGCGGCCCTGCTGGGGCCGCTGCTCGAGCGCACCCTGATCCAGTGGACCTATGGAAGAGGCGAAGCTGTCCAGATCCTGGTCACCTTCGGTCTGTTTCTCATACTCGAGGACTTGCAGCGGATCGTGTTCGGCGTGCGCTCGATCTACGCCGACACTCCCATGTCGGTGCTGGGAGTCTCGGAGATCCGGGGGATCATCTATCTCAACTACCAGCTTCTGCTGATCCTTCTGGCGGTGTTGGTCCTTGTCGGGCTGCGAATATTCATTCGTCACACGCGCTACGGAAAGCTCATCTCTGCCGTGGTCGAGGATCGCGAGGTGTCCGAGGCGCTCGGCATCAACACCCGTCGAATCTTCACGATGGCCTTCACCCTTGGTGTCTTCCTGGCCGCGCTCGGCGGGGCGCTCGCCACGCCCACGACCGGCGTTGCCCCGGGACTCGGGGCCGATACCATGGTTCTGGCGTTCGCCGTCGCCGCGATTGCGGGCCTCGGACAGGTCGAGGGGGCGGCCGTGGCCGCGGTGATCGTCGGGCTCGCCCGGGTGGGAGCGATTTACTTCTTTCCCGCTCTAGACGCCGTCGCACCCTATCTCGTCATGCTGCTGGTTCTGCTGATCTGGCCATACGGCCTGTTCGGCACAACCCAGACGCGGAGGATCTGATGCGTTCCGCGAACCTATATCTTCTTCTCGCAGGGTGCGTGCTGGTGATGGCAACGCTGCCTCTGGTGCTGCCGTGGAAGCAGTTCGTTCTGACGGTCGCCATGGCCAAGGGCTTCGCCGCAGTCGGCGTTGCGCTTCTGCTGAGGGCCGGGATGATCTCGATCGGGCACGCGGTTTTCATCGCCGTCGGCGCCTATTCGGCAGCCTTCATGGCCCGGAACGCGGGGATCACGGATCTCGCGGCCATCCTGATCGGGGCCGTGCTGGTCTCGACCGTGTCCGGTGCGCTCGTCGGCGCGTACATGGTTCGGTACCGTGCGATCTTCTTCGCGATGCTGAACCTGGCGGTGTCGATGGTGGCGTTTTCGCTGCTTGCCAAGCTCTACGGAGTCACGGGCGGCACCGATGGGCTGCGGGTTCCCGTGCCGACGATCTTCGGGGCCGGTCTTGAGAAGGCCCGTTTCGATTTCATCCTCTACTATCTCACGCTCGTGCTGATCGTGATCGTGGGCTTTCTTCTTCATCGCTATCTCAAGAGCCCGCTTGGCCATGCGCTCGAAGCCGTTCACACGAACGAGGTGCGGCTGGAGTATCTTGGGGTCTCGGCATGGCGCGTGCTGCTCGTGGCCTACACGATTTCCGCCGCTCTGGCCGGTCTGGGCGGAGCCATCACTGCTGTCGCGATCGGCCATGTCCTGCCCGAATACGCATACTGGACCGAGTCCGGGCACCTTGTGCTGACAGCCGTCCTGGGCGGGATCGGAGGCATTGCCGGCCCGTTCCTCGGTTCGATCTTCCTTGAGATCGTTCACAGCATCGCGGTCGGCTACGCCGCCGATGCGTGGAACATGATCAACGGGATCGCGCTGCTTCTGGTGATCTTTTTCCTGCCTCGGGGGCTTTACGGACTCGTCGCCGGCAGGCGCGGATCTAGAAGCGTGAGAGACGAAGGGGACGACGAATGAGCGAGGCGCATCCCCTTCTCAACGTTGCGGGGATCAAGGTGTCCTTCGCCGGCGTCAAGGCGGCCGACAACGTGACCCTGGCCATCAACCGGGGCGATTTCACCGCGATCATCGGCGCGAACGGGTCGGGAAAGACGACCTTCCTGAACATCTGCACCGGCTACGTGAAGCCGCAGTCGGGCAAGGTGTTCCTGGAGGGGCGAGACATCACCGCCCTGCCGCCGCGACAGATTGCCCGCCAGGGCATCGCGCGGTCGTTCCAGATCCCGCAGCTGTTCACGGACCATACCGTGCGCGAGAACCTCATGCTCTCCATCGCCGCGCGCGAGGGCATTTTCCAGGGCTTCAGGTCGCTTGACCGGCCCGCCTATCGCGCGGAGGCGGACGAGCTGATGGCGCTCGTGGGGCTCGCACCCGTCGCCGACACCCTGACCGGCGCCTTGCCCGAAGGCCTGCGGAAACTGGCCGACGTGACCCTCGCGCTCGCACTCAGGCCGCGAGTCCTGCTTCTCGACGAACCGACGAGCGGGGTGAGCGCGCTGGAGCGGTTCGAGATCATGGAAACCCTGATGAACGCCTTGCGGGAGCGAAACACCAGCGCGTTGTTCGTCGAGCACGATATGGACGTCGTGCGCCGCTATGCCGACCGCGTGCTCGTCTGGGACACCGGCCGGGTCATCGCCGACGGCCTGCCCGACGTCGTGTTCGCCGAGGAGAGGGTCATCAAGAGCGTTCTGGGGGCGATTTGATGCTGACGCTGCATGAGGTGAACGTATCCATTGCCGGGGTGCGCGTCCTGCGCGATGTGAGCCTTTCGCTCAAGCCCGGGGTCTGCACGGTGCTCATCGGACGCAACGGTGCGGGAAAGACGACGACCCTTCGCGCCATCATGGGACTGGTTCCGCTCGGTTCGGGCGAAATCCGCCTGGAAGACACGCCCCTGCACGAGCGGCCCGGCTACGAGCGCGCCGGTCTCGGGATCGGCTACGCGCCGGAAGACCGCAGGCTTATCGGCGAGTTCACCATCGAGGAAAACCTGCTCTTGCCGGCGCTTGCACTCAATCTCGACACGGCGGAACGGAACGCGCGTCTCGAGGAGATCTATACGCTTCTGCCGCAACTGGCGGACATGCGCCTTCGGCCCGGCGGAGCGACGTCCGGCGGGCAGGGCAAGATGGTTGCTCTGGGGCGGGCGCTGATGGCGGGCCGAAGGGTCGTCATGCTGGACGAACCGTTTCAGGGTCTCGCGCCCGCGCTCGCCCTGGAATACGCCGATACGCTGGCAAGGCTCCGCGAGGCGCGGGCTGGCCTTGCGCTTCTCGTGACCGAATCCAGCCCGAACCTTCTTTCCGCCATTGCCGACGAGACGCTCCGGATCGAACGCGGGGAGATCGAGACGCCGTCTGCCCCTTCAGGGTGATCGCCATTCCGGCTGTCACCGCCAAAACGCCGAGATTCCGAGGAGAGCACGCTCATGAAGATCAGGGCTGATATCGAAAGCAAATCGGGCCGCATCGAAGTGAACTTCACCGTTGACGCGCTGGTCATCGCGGGATGGGCGGGGCGCGACCGCGACAAGATGGAGGCGCATATTCGCGAGCTCGAGGAACTGGGCGTCGCGCGGCCAAGGACAACACCCACCTTCTACCGGGTATCGTCTGCGCGTCTCACACGCGAGGCCACGATCCAGCACACCGGAGGCGACTCGTCGGGCGAGGCCGAGGCCGTGCTGCTGGCCGCGAACGGCGCGCTCTATGTCGGGCTCGGTTCCGATCACACGGATCGCACGGTGGAATCCTACGGTGTCACGGTCTCCAAGCAGCTGTGCGACAAGCCGGTCTCAGGGACTTTCTGGCCGCTTGACGAGGTCGTCGGCCACTGGGACAGCTTGATGCTGCGTGCATGGACGGTGATCGATGGCGAGCGCGTTCTCTACCAGGAGGGGGCGCTTTCCGAACTCCTTCCTCCTGCCGAACTGGTCCGCGGCTATGCGGGATCGGACGCCCTGAAGGACGGGGTCGCGATGCTTTGCGGGACGATGCCCGCCATCGGTGGCATCCGCGCGGGGGAACGGTTCGAGTGCGAGTTGAGCGATCCGGTACTTTCGCGCCGGATTGCGCTGGCGTACAACATCGATGTCCTTCCGATCGTCGAGGAAATGGCCTGACAGGAGCCCGTTCACAGATGACAGCCCCTTCGAGCGACGCGGGCAAATCTGGCCGCAGGCACCGTCAGGAGACCGGTCGGTATGTCTCGATGCGCGACCAGGCTTACGACAAGCTCAAGACCAAGATCATCAATTGTGACCTGCGTCCCGGCGAAGCGGTGACCGTGGCCGAGCTTTCCGCCGATCTGGGACTGGGCCGAACGCCGGTCGTCCAGGCAGTTGATCGGCTGGTCATCGACGGGTTGCTGGAGATGATGCCGCGCAAGGGCATCGTGGTTTCTCCGATCAGTCTGGACGGTGTCCTCGACCTGATCGAGGTGCGCATCCTCAACGAGAGCCAGGCCGTCCGGTGGGCCGCGGAAAAGGCCACCGCCAGCGAGATCGCCGCGATGGCCGCGAACCTCGAGGAGATGCGCAAGTCGGCGGAGGAGCGTGACGTTGAACGTCTCATTCAGCTCGACCGGGATTTCCACCGCCTGATCAGCGCGGCCGCCGGAAACCCCGTGCTCGCCGAGTTCCTTGGCAATCTGCACGACCGGTCGCTCAGGTACTGGTTCGTTTCCCTGCGTGCCCAGGATCACAATACACGGGTTTGCGATCAGCATGCCGCCATCATCGACGCGATCAGGTCACGGAATGCCGACGCAGCCGAAGCGGCCATACGGACCCACATCACGGATTTTCAGCACAACATCACCCATCAGGTTCTGCGGGGCAGGGAGGCCGGCGGCATCCGGACGTCATGAAAGTGTTCCGGTCGCCCGCGTGGCCGAGCGACGGCCCGCGGCGCGAGCGACCGTTGGCCGGGTGCGTTCGGCCCATGCCTGCCTTGTCCCGACGCGGCTTCCCGTCGCGTTCGGCATCGTCATGGTCATGCACCGCAGGATCGGTCATTTCCGAGGTGGCTGCAGGCCCGCGGCCTCGGTCGGTGACCGAATGCGGCCCATCACCGATGCCCGGTCACGCCCCGTTTTTCGTGTCGTCCTCCAGAAACAGCCGGAACAACAGGCCACCCAGGAGGCTGACGAGGGCGATACGAGCGACGTGGTGTGTCGCGACGAAGGCGGTCTCGATGCCGAGTGCGAGGGCC
>CAZUVG010000049.1:0-11347 GCA_964623765.1 uncultured Roseicyclus sp. | reverse complement strand
CGGCCGATACCGGTATCGGCTGGCAGCTCACGCCCGACTTCAAGGAGAAGTATCTAAAGGGCGCGGGCGAACTGGAACTGGTGCGCTCGGGCCTCGACGACACGATGCGTGGCGCCTACCAGTCGATGCGCGAGATCTGGTGGCAGCGTGACGACGTCTCCGATCTCAGGACGGCGGGCTTCCTCGTCGCCATCGAGCGGGTGGCGCACAGCTACCAGGAAAAGGGGATCTAGCGGCCTGCGCCGTCCCGTTCGGCCAGCATCACGTTGACGAGCTCGGCCACCGCCTTGCCCTCGCCGCGGGCGGTGGTGCCGCCCACCGCCACCCGGCGGCCCGCCCGCCACCAGAGGCCGGGCGCATAGACGCGGCCCATCGGCTCCTTCAGGTGGATCAGGAAGCCTGCGGCCGGCTTGAAGGCGAAGGCGCCGGCATCGACCCGGTCGACGTTGTCGATCGCGCAGAGTTGCCGACCGCCGGCCTCGCGCAGTTCGCGCCGGGTCAGTTCCAGCGTCACCCCCGTCGCCTGCCAGACCCGCCAGGACCAGTAGAGGCAGAGCGCGCCGAGCAGGAGCAGGAAAGCGAGCCAGACGGGTTCCGCGGGCGGGAAGGCCGCGGCGACGTAGACGAGGATCAGGCCGAGAAGCCCCGTCGTCCCCGCCGCGAAGACCCGGCGCGCGGGCTTCGGTGTCACGGTGACGAGCACCTGGTCGGGGTCGGGTCTCTGGTCGCGCCTAGCCATGGCGCGCCCCTTAGCCCGTTGCGGCGGACTTGGCGAGAGGCTCCGGTCCTTGCGCACAGCCCCCGTTCGGTTTCGCGCGATTGCCCGGGCCGAGGCCACGGTCTACCTGACCAGCGTGACCACGCAGGAGACGAGCCCCATGTCCATCCGTCCCGTCCTCGAGACCCGCGCCGCGCAGCCCATGACGGAGGGCGCGGGCGTGCACCTCCATCGCGCCTTCGGCTTCCGCGACCCGTCGGAACTCGACCCCTTTCTCCTCTTCGACGATTTCCGGAACGAGGATCCCTCGGCCTACCGGCGCGGCTTCCCCTGGCACCCCCATCGCGGGATCGAGACGATCACCTACGTCCTCGAAGGCACTGTCGAACATGCCGACAGCCTCGGGAATACCGGCCGCCTCGGGCCCGGGTCGGTCCAGTGGATGACGGCCGGGTCGGGAATCCTTCACCAGGAGATGCCGCAGGGCAATGCGCGGGGTCAGATGCACGGCTTACAGCTTTGGGGGAACCTGCCCGGCTCGATGAAGATGACCGCGCCGCGCTACCAGGACATCCAGGGCGCGGAGATCCCGGAGGTGACGGACGACGACGGCACGCATGTCCGCGTCATTACCGGCGAGTTCTGGGGCCAGCGCGGTCCCGTGGATGGCATCGCGGCCGATCCGCAGTATCTCGACGTCACCGTGCCCGCGGGCGTGCGGAAGAGCTTCCGCATCGACACCTACCGCCGCGCCTTCGCCTATGTCTTCAACGGGGCGGCGGCCTTCGCCGATGCCTCGCGTCCGCAGGGCGTGCTGCTGGAGAAGGAGGTGATGGGGCAGGAGGTGAACGTCCGCGACCTCTCGGGCGACCGGACGCTGGTGCGTTTCGGCACCGGGGACGAGGTGACGGTGCAGGCGGGCCCTGACGGGGTGCGCTTTCTCCTGATCTCGGGCGCGCCGATCGAGGAGCCGGTGGCGTGGCACGGGCCCATCGTGATGAACACCGAGGCGGAGATCCGGCAGGCCATGCGGGATCTCGGCAACGGCACCTTCATCCGTCCCGCGCACTGATGGCTGGCAGGCGCGGCGCGGGCCGTCTAGAAGACGCCGCATGCTGAATACCGCGACCTACGGCGAGAACGCCGCGCAACCGCCCGTCCTGATCGCGCATGGCCTCTTCGGATCGGCGCGGAACTGGGGCGTGATCGCGCGCCGGCTGTCGGACAAGCGGCGCGTGCTCGCCGTGGACCTGCGCAACCACGGTGACAGCTTCCACAACGCGCGACACCGTTACCCCGAGCTTGCCGCCGACATGGCAGAGGTGATCGCGGCCAATGGCGGGGTCGCGGATGTCGTCGGCCATTCCATGGGTGGCAAGGCGGCCATGGCCCTTTCGTTGTCGGAACCCGCTGCCGTCCGCCGTCTCGTGGTGGCCGACATCGCGCCCGTCGCCTACAGACATTCCCAGCAGGGGCTGATCGACGCGATGCGGGCGGTGGACCTCACCACCGTCGAGACGCGGCGCGACGCCGACCTGCAACTCGCGCCGCAGGTCCCCGAGGATGGCGTCCGCGCCTTCCTCTTGCAGTCGCTCGACGTGGCCGGGCGGCGCTGGCGGCTGAACCTCGACGCGCTCTCGCAGGAAATGGCACATATCGTGGGCTGGCCGGAGATCGGCGGCGTTTTCGGGGGACCGGTCCTGTTCCTCTCGGGGGCGGCATCCGACTACGTCCGGCCCGAGCATCGCGACCGGATCAAGGCCCTCTTCCCCGCCGCCCGCTTCGCTAAGATCCCGGGCGCCGGCCACTGGCTCCATGCCGAGAAACCGCGGGCCTTCGTGGCCGCGCTTGCCGCGTTCCTCAATCCGGACGCGGGCGCGGTTCCCGCTGCAAGGCGAACCGAAAGTCCTCCGGGCGCGCGTTGATCCTGGTCAAGCCGGCGTCTCGGGTCCGTTGCGATCTCAGACCTCCGGATCGCCCGGGCGCGGCACCCGGTCGGTGCGGTCGACGCGGGTATGGTCCCAGTTCCTGTCCCTGCGCTTCGTCATCCGCGAGATGGCATAGGCGACCGGCCAGCTGAGCAGGAAGCCTACCAGCGCCGCGGTGATGATCGTCGGCCACCCGTAGTAGCCCATCGAGAAGGCCGCGATGATGATCGCGCCGGTCAGGACGGCGCCCGTCATGAGCGTGAGAAGATTGCTGAAACGGTCCATGAGATCCTCCTTGCGGAGACAACGCCGCGCGGGCTGGCCCGGTTCCGGGGTCGCGGCCTCAGTCCGACGGACCCTGTCCATGCCAGCGCAGAAAGACCATGGCTGCCCACAGAAGGAACGCGAGACCCAGCAACTGCGACACGACGTGGCCCGCGAACCATGCGAGCCCCGCGCTGGGCGGATCATAGGGGATCAGCACGAGGCCGTAGACTATGGAGTTGAGGACGGCCGACAGGAAGCCTGCGAGCAGCAGGACCCGCCACTCGAAGCGGGAGCGGCGGTGCCGCTCGGGCAGGACGAGCGCCATGACGTGGAACGCCAGCGGCCCGCTGACGAGATAGGTGACCGCCACGGCGTGGAAGCCGATGTCGATCACGCCCCAACCGCCCTGCGCGACGCCCGTCGCGTAGACGAAGACCGTCGCGGGCAGAAGGACGGCGATACTCCACCAGCCGAAGATCCATGCCGTCAGGATCCGCACCCCGTGCACGAGGTTGATGACCTCGAAGGGCAGGACGTCGCCGACGATGGCCGTCTGGAGCAGCCGGACGGGACCGTTCTGCGTCCAGTAGACCAGGACGTAGACCACGCATATGAAGCCCGCGGCTGCCGGAAGTCGCCAGGTGTCGTTCATTGTCGTTCGAGCGACGCGTGCAGCACGTAGCGGCCGGCCTTGGTTCCCTTTGCATGAGCGATGATCTGGTGTTCCACGAGCTGGCGCAGCGCACGGTGCAGGGTGGACCGCGACACGTCGGCCAGCGCCGGGTGACTCGAGATCTCCTCGGTCCGCGCCGCGCGGGCCTCGGCCTCGTGGATGCCGCCCACGATGGCGGCGATGTTCCGCTCCAGCGGGGTAAGTGCGCCGAGCCCGAGGTCCTTCTGCATTCCGGCGGTGAGCGCGAGGAGATCGGAGAGGGTCTTGAAGGCCATTTACTCGTCCTGGGTTACTGCCTTGTTTTCGCCACATCTAGCGAGACTTTCCGTTCGGGAAAAGCCGGGGCGCGCAGGATCACGGAAACTGCCGCTTAACGGCATCGGTCCGCGGCCGCCAGGAATTGGGCGCCGGCGGAAGGTGCAGTTGCGCGGTCCGCGGTCCTGTGCGAATAAGCAATCGACTAGATCTAGACGGACCGGTTCAGTTCGATGGCGGATTTCGCGAAACAGCGTCTGACGATGGTGGACACGCAGGTCAGGCCCTCGGACGTCACCAATTTCCCCATAATCGACGCCATGCTCGCCGTCCCGCGCGAGCAATACGTGCCGGCGGCGCGGCGCGAGCTCGCCTATATCGGCGGCCCTGTCGAGATCGCGCAGGGGCGATTCCTCCTCGACCCGCGCACGTCGGCCAAGCTTCTCGACGCGGCCAACCTCGCCCCGCATCACGCGGTGCTCGAGATCGGCTGCGGGCTGGGCTACGTCACGGCGCTTCTGGCGCACTTGGTCGAGGCCGTGGTCGCCGTCGAGGAGGACGAGAGCCTCGCCGCGGAGGCCGAGGCCACGCTGGGCGCGCAGGGGATCGACAATGCCGCCGTGCTTGCCGGGCCGCTGGGCGAGGGACACGCGAAGGCAGGGCCTTATGACGCGGTGATCGTGAGTGGCGGCGGTGTGGAGGAACTTCCGCCCGCACTGATCGATCAGGTCAGGGACGGCGGACGTCTCGTCGCGATTTTCATGGACGGCGCTCACGGGCAGGCCATGGAAGGCCTGAAGTCCGGCGGCCGGATGAGCTGGCGCATGGCTTTCAATGCCACGGCCGATGTCCTTCCGGGCTTCGCGCGCGCGTCGAGCTTCACGTTCTGAACGACGCCGCCCGGCAGATAGCCGGGGGGTGACATGGCCGTCCAAGCTGCCCGCGGGCCGGCCACAGTGCGTAACGAAGAACGCCTCTGGGGGGTGCCATGGCTGGAATGATCGACCGGATGACACGCGCGGCGGCACTCTGCGGGGTGATAGTGCTGGCGGCCCTTACGGCGACCGGCGCCGCCCGGGCGGAGGGGCTGCAGCAGGCCATGGCGGATGCCTACGCGAATTCGCAGGTGCTGGAGCAGGAGCGCTTCCTTCTGCGCGTCGAGGACGAGGGCGTGGCGCAGGCGGTGGCGCGGCTTCGGCCGACGCTCGACTTCGTCACCTCGGTCGACCGCGATATCCGGAACGAGACCACCACGGCCACCGCGAGCCTCGTGGCCGAGTGGGTGCTGTACGAGGGCGGCCGGCGGCGCCATGCGCTGGAGGCGGCCGAGGCGACGGTGCGCGCGGCGCGCGCAGCGCTCGAAGGCGTGGAGCAGCAGGTGCTCTTCGACGCGGTGCGCGCATATCTGGGGGTCTGGTCGGACCAGCAGGTCGTCTCGGTCCGCGAGGCCAACGTCCGCGTGTTGACCCGGCAGCTGCGCGCAGCCCGCGACCGGTTCGAGGTCGGCGAGGACACGCGCACCGACGTGGCCTTTGCCGAGGCCCGTCTCGCAGAGGCCCGCTCCGCCCTCGCCGCCGCGCGCGGCAACCTGGAGATCAGTCGGGAACTCTTCGCGCTGGCCGTGGGCCGGTATCCGGGCGACGTGTCCGGTCTGGGCGCGCTTCCGGGCCTGCCGCGCTCCGAGACGGAGGCCGACGCCCTGGCGCGGCAGAACCTGCCGGCGATCCGGCGGCTGCAGTTCGAGGTGCGGGCGACCGACCTTTCGGTGGCGCAGGCCCGCGCATCCTACCTGCCGCGCGTGACGCTCGACGGGCGCCTGTCCGATACCTTCGAGTCGCCCAATCCTCTCCTCGAGGAGGAGAGCGCCTCGATCGGCATCACGCTGAGCCAGCCGATCTATCGCGGCGGGCAACTCGCGTCGCTGGAACGGCAGGCGCTGGCGCAGGCAGCTGCCGTGCGCGCGGCGCTCAACCAGCAGGTGCGCATCGCGGTGCAGTCCATGGGCAATGCCTGGGCGCAGCTCCGTATCGCCAACGCCCAGATCCAGGCCGCCGATCAGCAGATCGCCGCTGCCGAGCTTGCCTTCGACGGCGTGCGCGAGGAGGCGTCGCTGGGCGCACGCACGACGCTCGACGTCCTCGACGCCGAGCAGGACGTCCTCGACGCCCGCATTGCCCGCATCGAGGCACAGGAGAGCCTCTACCTCGCGGCCTACTCCATCCTCGAGGCCGCGGGGCTCCTGACGGTCGGGCATCTCGATCTCGATGTGCCGGGCTACGACCCTTCGGTCTATTACGATCTCGTGGACGATGCGCCCGTCAACGTGCCGAGCGTTCAGGGCAGTCGCCTCGACAGCGTTCTGCAGAGAACCGGCCGGGACTGACCGGCGGGCCTTCGCCGCCCGTTTCGCCATTCTTAAGCCAGATTATCCAATCACAAGAGCAACTCGTTGTGCGAAACGCCTCGCGAGGCTATCGTGGGAAACGTCCGGGACAACGAGAACGGTCCTGCTGGGTAGGGGCTGCACCGTCCGGGAACTCTCCGGACAGTCTGACGCATGGGTCCGGGAACGGGCCGATTGAGGAGTGAGCGTGATGTCCGATCCGGCGAAATCCGCGAGCGATATCGATGACGTGCTGTCGTCCATCCGGCGCCTGGTAGCCGAGCAGCCAGCTGGCAAGGGACGCGCCGAAGCCCGCCCGATGGCGCAGATGCGCGACGGGGGAGGACGGCTGGTGCTGACGCCCGCCCTGCGGGTGAGCGACGTCGAGGAAGTAACGGCCGGGGCCGGGGCCGAGACCGGGCACGACGTTCCGGATATCTTGGCGTTCGCGAACGGTGCATCGCAGGAGCGGTCCGTGTCCGACGAGCCGGACGAGATGCCGGACCCGCAGGAGGCCGCGCTCGGCGATTCGCCGGTGACGGATGGCGCCGATGCCGACCGCGACTGGGCCGATCGCCACGCTGCCGGTGACACCGAAAGCCTTCGGGACGCTCTCGCGGCCGAGGACGACGGCACCGACGAGGTCGCGACGGACGACGTTGACGTCAAAACCGTCACCGCCGACGAGGTGGCGCACGACGCCGCCGCGGCGGATGCGCCGGCCAGCGAAGCCCCGGCGGAGGGGCATGACGCATCGGGTGCCGGCGGTGAGCGTGCGGCGGATGCCGCGGACACCGAAGGCGACTGGGACACGGGCATCCGGTCTCTAGACTGGGGCGGGGACGACAGCCTCGCCGGGGAGGGGCAGCATCCCGAGGAGGCCACCGCCGAATTCGAGCCCGACACCGGCGATGCGGACTGGCCGGGTGCAGGCGCGAACCGCGCCCTTCTCGACCTCGCTGCTGTCCGCGGCGTGCTGGAGGCCGATGCCGGGAACGACGGCCCTGAAGATGCGGAGGGGACCGCTTCCGACGACGGCGGCGCGCGGATCGACGATGACGTGGACGGGATGGCTGAACTCGATCCGGACAAGGCGCTGGCGGAGGAGGAGCCGGTCGCAGTCGATGCGCCGCAGGAGGCCGCAGAGGATGCCCTGTCCCATGCCGGGACTCTCGAAGACGTGGTGGAGGACCTGTCCGCGGAGCAGCCCGACGCGCCCGAGACAGGGTTCGCGGAGCCGCATTCGGACGAAGGCGCCACCCAGTTGTCGCCGCGGGACGTGGGCGGCGACGAGGCCGAGCGCGCCTTCGCGCCGATGTTCTCGCGCCGGACGGAGGGTCTCTCTCCGCTCAGCGATATGGCCGAGGGTGGCTGGCAGGTCGCAGGGTTGACGACGGCCGACGACCACGGGACCGACACGCGGCCGTCGGATACGGCGGAGGTCGAGGCACCGGAACAGCCTGCCGAGGCGTCGAACGAAGATTCCGGCGACGAGGGCATCGGGGACCCGGTCGCGAACGCCACCTCCGCCGCGCCCGAACAGGCCGAGGCGGCGCACGATGCCGCCGACGGCGATGCAGCTGAACCGTGGCGCGCGGCCGCCGGATCGGAGATCGGTGGCGCGGACATGGACGACGACGCGGGCGAGGCCGTACTCGGGTCCGCCGGGGACGACGAAGCGGGCGCGGAGGCGGAGGCGTCTGCCGGGACACCAGCCGCGGTGACGACGGCTTTCGCTGTTTCCGAGGGTGTGCAGACCGCCGCGCGGCAGATCGCCGGGCCGGAGGCCGCGCCGTCCGCCGTGGAATCCGACGAGACGCCGGCGTCCGAGGAGCGGGACGAGTCCCACGCGGAGGCCGCGGGCCTCGACCTCGACGACGGGGAGGAGGACCTTCTCGACGAGGACACCCTGCGTCGCATCGTGGCCGAGGTCGTGCGCGAGGAGCTTCAAGGTGCGCTCGGCGAGCGGATCACGCGGAACGTGCGCAAGCTCGTGCGGCGGGAGATCCGCCTCGTGCTGGCGGCAGACGAGCTGGATTGACGCGGCATCGGGTCGGCCGGGGCTCTCCGGCCTTGAAATGCAGGGTCGGTGGACCAGAGTCACGCCATGTTCCCGATCCGTGACCACAACCCGTCCGAGCGCACGCCCGTGGTCACCTGGGCGCTGATCGCGATCAACGTGGTCGTATTCCTGTCCTATTTTCCGTCGCTGTCGGGCAGCGAACGGCTCTTGATGGCCTATTTCGACGATTGGGCGCTCGTGCCAGCCGATACAATCAAGGGCGTCGATGCTCACACGCTCCTGACGTCGATGTTCCTGCACGGCGGCTGGATGCACCTGATCGGCAACATGCTGTTCCTCTACATTTTCGGGGACAACATGGAGGACCTGCTGGGACGCGTGGGCTTCCTTCTGTTCTACCTCGCCTCGGGGCTGGCCGCGGCGGCCGGGCAGATGCTGTCGGCGCCGACGTCTTCCGTGCCCATGGTCGGTGCCTCGGGCGCGATCGCGGGGGTGATGGGCGGCTATCTCCTGATGTTCCCGCGGGCTCGAATCGACGTGCTCGTTATCATCATCTTTCTGATCAAGATCTTCACGATTCCCGCCTGGCTGATGCTGGGCATCTGGTTCGGCCTGCAACTCGTCAGCGGGCTGGCGATGGAGGTGGCCGGCGGTGGCGTCGCCTACTGGGCCCATGCAGGAGGTTTCGCCGCTGGTGTTGTCCTTGTCCTTCCCGCCTTCTTGAAGCGGGGCGGGCCGGCCTACTGGGCCCGGACGCACGGCAAGCCGCCGCATGACGAGGTGGAATACGTGGCCTCGCGCTCGCGCCGCAGCCCGATTCCGACCGTGCGAAGGGTGCGCTCGAGCCGCAGCGCCGACCGCCCTCTGGCGGATCTCAGTCGGGTGCCACGCTCGGGCCAGAGGCGTCGCTCGGGCAGTCCCTGGACGGGTGGCCGCGACTGAGCGTCGCGGTTGAGGGAACGGATAGCCGACGGTCGCGTTCGGCTTGATGAACAGGTTTGCAGAATCGGTCAGGCCGATAGGCAGTTCGTTGCTGCATCCGGCATGTCGAATTTGCGGCAAAAGGTTGATGTATTGATGACAGCGCCCTAAATATCGCGCTTGCCACGTTGCAGAGACACTGTGTTTCGTGCGCGGAGACATGAAGCTATGCGCATGGCGAATACCACAACTGCCGAAAACGCATCACAGTTGTGCCCGAAGATTGGGCATAACGGGCGTCACGCCGGAGAACGCAAGAGCAAAAGATCAAAGGACGACGAAATGCGAGATTTCGTTGATGGCACCGCCTTCAACTTCGAACAGGGTCAGCGCGCGCGGAAGCTTTTCGCCGCGGTGGTTCTGGCTGCGCTCGACGATGCGATCGCGGACGACAAGAAATACGGCAACGGCCCCGAGCAGATCGCCCGGTGGGCACGGTCGCGCGATGGCCGCGAGGTGCTGAGTTGCGCCGGCATCGACCCCAACGAGCGCGTGGTGGACGGCCTGATGAAGTTCGTCGCAGCCGGCGTCCGCACCTCCGTGGCGCTCAGCCGCGAGGAGAGCGAGCGTCGCCACGCCGCCGAGGCCGAAGCGGCCTGATCGTCCAGCCAACAAGCTGCCACAGAGAGACGCGCCTTCGGGGCGCGTTTTTCTTTGGGCCTCAGCCCAGCGGCAGCACGCGCTCCAGAGCGGGGTTCGGAAAGCGGCGGGGCAGGGTGATCGCCCAGAACGCCTCGTGCAGCTCGGGCAGAGGCAGCGCCTCGACGAGGAGCCCGCTTTCCAGTTCGTCCTGAACGACGATGGGCGGGACGAGCGCGAGCCCCGCATCCTCCCGCACGAGCAGTCGCAGCATCGCCATGTCGTCGGCCTCGGCCGCGATCCGGGGGCTGAGACCCTCGCGCGCCATCAGCCGGTCGAACTGCGCCCGCATGGCGCTGCCCTCGGCGGGAAGGACGAGTGGCGAGGCAGTAACGAGGTCGGCAAGGCCCGCGCCCGCGGCAGCACGGTGCGGGTGGCCCACGAGCGCCACGGCCTGGTCGTCGATCCGCGTCTCCTGCCACGGTGTCGCCGCGTCGTGGCGTGGCGGGGCGTTCGTGAGGACCACGTCCAGGCGCAATGCCTCGAGTTCCGCCAGAAGCTCCCCGATGGAGCCGGAGCGCAGGATCACGGCCACGTCGGGATCCTGCACCAGCGGGCGCAGGAAGTTGAGCTGGAAGTTGCGCGAGAGCGTGGCGAGCGCGCCGACGCGGACGACGCTGTGCGCGCCCGACCGACCGGCCAACGTCTCGACCAGTTCGTCCCCGGCCGCGAAGGCGCGCTCGGCGCAGTCGAAGGCAATCCGTCCGGCTTCGGTCAGCGCCATACTGCGGCCGCGCCGTTCGAACAGGGCATGGCCGAGCCGCTGCTCCAGCGCGCGGATCTGCGTCGATACGGCGGATTGGGCGACGCCGATCTTTTCTGCTGCGCGCGTCAGGTTGCCCTCGGCCGCCACCGCGCGGAAGGCGCGGAGATGGGTGTAGTTCAATAGGCTCATTCGTTCACAATATGTGAACGTTCCTGATCCCACAACTTCGTGGAAACGATCGACCAGTTGCAGAAGGCCTTCGTCCCCACCGGCAAGACGAAGTGGAGCGAGATCGACGGGCGGATGCACCTCGGCAATGGCAGCCATCTCGACGAGGCCGACACGCTGCTCGAGAACCTGTTCTCGACGATGGTCGAGCCGGAAGCGCAGGTGGAGACCCACGATCTGCCGAGGAAGAGGGGGCAGACCTGCCGATGTGACCGGCGCCTCGGTTGTATCCGGAAACAATGGCCTCTGCCCGTCAGGCACGCGCGGCGGCATTGCCCTGGGGCCGGATGGCCGAAAGCCGGCGCAACGTCGCGCCCGTGGTCGGCTTGCAACCCGCGCTGCTTGGGCTGCACGGCCGCGGCTGCGCCTCCCCACCGGACAAGGAGGAGCGGCAAGTCGGCGCGCGCGACGATGGTGCCAGGTGCCGGTTGCCGTGGCTGACCGCTGGTGCGGGCGGGGGGACTCGAACCCCCACGGCACATAGGCCCACGGATTTTAAGTCCGATATGTCTACCAGTTCCATCACGCCCGCATCCGTCTCCGGCT
>CAZUVG010000048.1:10356-11407 GCA_964623765.1 uncultured Roseicyclus sp. | reverse complement strand
CTGCGAGATCATCCTCGTGACCGGCATCGAGGTTCTGTCCGAGGACGGCGAGGCGGCCTAGTTCGGGTCCCGCCCCACTGGGCGCCACCGCTCACTCCGCCGGCTGCGCCACCGCCCCCGGGTTCCGGAACCAGACGCTGGCGTTCAGCGCGCCCGCCACCGTCACCCAGGCCAGGTAGGGCACAAAGAGCGCGCCGGCGATCCAGTCGAGCTGGAAGAAGCTGATCGTCGTGCCCGCCACGGCGACCCAGAGGCCGATCATCACGACGAAGGCCGCCTTGATCCGGTGCAGGCCGAAGAAGATGGGCGTCCACAGCGTGTTGAAGGCGATCTGCATGGCCCAGAAGGCCATCGCGTAGGCGCTTCCCTCCACCGGCGCGACGCGCGAGGCGGCATAGGCCGAGGAGATGTAGAGGATCGACCAGACGACCGGGAACATCCAGTCCTTCGGCGTCCATGGCGGTTTGGACAGCGCGCGATACCACGCGCCCGGCGTGAACATCGAGCCCGTCGTGGCCGCGGCCGCGCAGGCGAGCAGAAAGATGGCGAACAGACCCCATTCCATAAGGACCAGATAGGACGTCAGGCCGCGCCCGCCAAGCCTTCCCTGTCCCGGTCGCGCGCCTCCAGCTGCGACAGGACCGACAGGACGTTCTCGCCCCAGCCGGTCTTGGCCGCGTCGGGGTGCGCCGCTGCCTCGACGAGAAAGGCCACCTCGTCGAGAGGTTTGGCATAGAGAACGGGGCTTTGCGGGAAGGCGGTGACGAGGCCCGCCCGGATGGTGGAAAGGCCGAGCAGGCCGAGCTTGTGCGCCTTCGTGGTGTGCGCCCGCGCCGTCACGCTGTCGTAGCCCGCCTGCCGGATTTTCCGGCCGATCGCGTCGTAGCAGTGCCGCGCGGCGAAGATGCCCGGCCGGACGGATGCGGGAAGCCGCCCGATCCCGGGCTCGGAACGGTGGTAGAGCCGGTCGGCCTCGGCCAGCAGGCGGCGAGTGATTCGGCGGATCTGCTGCGAGGGCTGCGGGTCGGCGAGGAAGGCGTCCGGATCCACG
>CAZUVG010000048.1:8102-10346 GCA_964623765.1 uncultured Roseicyclus sp. | reverse complement strand
GGCCTCTTCCATCCAGTCGGTCGGCAGGTACAGCCGTCCGGCGCGCGCATCCTCGCCCACGTCGCGGGCGATGTTCGTCAACTGCATCGCCACGCCAAGGTCGCAGGCCCGCGCCAGCGTCTGCGCCTCGCGCACGCGCATCAACACGCACATCATTGCGCCCACGGCGGATGCGACGCGGGCGGAATAGGCGCGCAGGTCCGACAGGCTCGCGTAGCGCCGCTCCATCCCGTCCCAGGCGAGGCCCTCCAGCAGCGCCTCGGGCAGTTCGCGCGGCATGTCGCAGGTCTCGATCAGCGCGGCCATGGCCCGGTCGGCGGGCGCGTTGCGCGGCCGGCCGGCATAACACAGGTCCAGCCGGTCGCGCAGGGCGAGGACGGCGGCGGGCTTGTTGTCGCCGAAATCCACCTCGTCGTCAGCCACGCGGCAGAAGGCGTAGAGCGCGAGCGCCGGGTCCCGAACCCGCGCCGGCAGCAGCTTCGAGGCCGCGTGGAAGGAATGGGAGCCTTCCCGGATCGCCTCGCGGCAATGGTCGAGATCGGCCGCCGCGATCATTCCGCCGCGAGCCGGACCGGGGCGGCGACGGGCCGCGGGGCGTCGGGCACAAGCTGGGTCAGCACCTCCGAGGACGTGACGACGGACGGGATGCCCGCACCCGGATGCGTGCCCGCACCCACGAGAAACAGGTTCTCCACCTCCTCCGAGATGTTGTGCGGCCGGAACCACGCGCTCTGGAATATGCGCGGCTCGAGGCTGAAGCCCGCCCCGTGAGGGCTGAGATAGCGGGTCCTGAACGTCTCGGGCGTGAAGTATTCGCTGGCCGACACGTGATCCTGGAACCCGGGGATGAGGTGTTCGTCCAGCACCTGCGCGAGGTTCTGCCGGTAGGTCTCGCCCATCTTGTCCCAGTCGACCGAGGCCTCGCCGTGCAGGTTCGGCACCGGCGACAGGGCGTAGAACGTGTCCCCGCCTTCCGGGGCCACCGTGGGGTCGGTGACCGAGGGACGGTGGAGATAGACCGACATGTCCTGCGCCAGCTTCCGCTTCATGAAGATGTCGCGCAGAAGGCCGGTGTAGCGCGGGCCGTTCAGGATCGTGTGGTGCCCCACGTCGCGCCATTTCCCTGAGGTTGCGCGCGTCCCGAAATACCAGACGAACAGCCCCATGGACCAGCGCGCGCGGTCGAGCCGCCGGTTCGTCCACCGCTTTCGCGCGGCATGGCGCAGAAGGTGTGAGTACGTGTGTCCCGGGTCGGCATTCGACACGACGATGTCGGCCTGCATCACCTCGCCGCCGGTCAGCCGCACGCCGGTGGCGCGGCCGTTGGTGGTGAGGATCTCGTCCACCTCCGCGTCCTGCCGGACATGGCCGCCCTGCTCCCCGATGACGCGGACCATGGCGTCGGCCATCGCCTGCACGCCGCCCATCGCGTAGTGAACGCCGAATTCCTTCTCGAGGTGACTGACGAGGATATACATCGACGTGACATGCGTCGGATCGCCCCCGATGAAGAGGGGATGGAAGCTCAGCGCCATCTGCAGCCGCGGGTCCTTCACCCGCGCCTTCGCATGGCCGTGGACGGATCGGTCCGCGCGCAGCTTCACGAATCCGGGCAGTTCCTTCAGCAGGTCGACCAGCTTGTTCATGGGCCGGCGCCCCAGCCCCTCGAAACCGAAGAGATAACGCGCCTCGCTGTCCTTCACGAAGCGCAGGTAGCCGTCCACGTCGCCGGGCGAGAGGCGGCGCACCTCCTCGACCATCGCGGTCTCGTCCTGCCGGACGGTGAAGGTGGAGCCGTCGCGCCAGCGGATCTCGTAGTAGGGATCGACCGGCCGAAGGTCGACCTCGGCATCGAAGTCGCGCCCGCATTCGGCCCAGAGCTGGCGGAAGACCTGCGGCACGGTCACGATGGTCGGGCCGAGGTCGAAACGGTGGCCGTTGCGCGTGACGGACGATCCGCGCCCGCCGGGCCGGTCCAGCCGGTCGAGAAGCGTCACGGCATAGCCCTTGGCGCCCAGCCGCATGGCCGCCGACAGGCCGCCGAGGCCTGCGCCGATGACGATTGCGCGCGATGGACCGGACGGGGAAGAATGGTCGTTCATGGCTTGTCCGATACTGTCTAGTTGAATTTACATTATGTCATGACATGCCCACCTGCCAAGTCTGTGCGGCAGAAAATCCCTTCCATGCCGCAGGTAGATATGTAAATATAAGTTGACACATGGAGAGACCGGCCATGCAATC
>CAZUVG010000048.1:0-8092 GCA_964623765.1 uncultured Roseicyclus sp. | reverse complement strand
GCCTTTTCCGCTTCGGCTCCGTTCCCGCGCGCCTCTGGGCCTTCGCCCAGATGGGCCTCGCCCGATTCGCCCTGAACGGCATCCACGACCTGCAGAGCTACAAGCTCTGCGGCTCCGGCACCGGGGAGGGGTTCACGCCTGTCCCGAACACCGCCGTCTGCGGCATTCTCGCCACCTGGCCCGACCACGACGCCGCGCGGCGCGCAATGTTCGGGACAGCGGTGTTCCGCCGCTACCGCGAGAAGGCCGAGGAGAACATGACCATCTTCCTCACCCCTGCCAGCGCGCGCGGCAAATGGGCCGGGGTGGAGCCGTTCGAGCCGCAGGACATCGCGCTCGACGGCCCCGTCGCCGCGATCACGCGGGCGACCGTGAAGCCCGCCGCGGGCCTGAAATTCTGGGGGCATGAGCCGGAGGTCTCGAAGGCGATCGGCCGGGACCCGAACGTCATGTTCAAGATCGGCATCGGCGAGATCCCCTGGGTCCAGCAGGTGACATTCTCCATCTGGCCGGACACGACGACGATGACGGAATTCGCCCGGGGCGACGGCCCCCACGCCCGCGCGATCCGCGCCGTCCGCGAGGGCGGCTTCTTCCGCGAAGAGCTCTACGCCCGCTTCCGCGTCGATGCCGTGGAGGGAACCTGGGAGGGCGTCACTCCTGACCTGACGCACCGCCCGCAGACAGACACGCAAGACCCCATCGAGGTAGCCGCAGAATGACCGACCTTTCCGCCAGCGGGGCCTTCCCGTTCTCCGCCATCGTCGGGCAGGACGACATGAAGCTCGCCATGATCCTGACCGCCATCGACCCCGGCATAGGGGGCGTGCTGGTCTTCGGCGACCGCGGCACGGGCAAGTCCACCGCCGTCCGGGGACTTGCCGCGCTACTGCCGCCGATCAGGGCCGTCGCGGGCTGTCCCGTGAACTCGGCCGCCGAGGCCGAGGTGCCCGACTGGGCGCAGGTCCACGACCACACGATCGTGGAGAAGCCGACGCCGGTGATCGACCTGCCCCTTGGCGCGACCGAGGACCGCGTCGTCGGCGCGCTCGACATCGAGAAGGCGCTTGCCCATGGCGAGAAGGCGTTCGAGCCGGGGCTGCTGGCCCGCGCCAACCGCGGATATCTCTACATCGACGAGGTGAACCTGCTGGAGGATCACCTCGTGGACCTGCTGCTGGACGTGGCGCAGTCGGGCCGCAACGTGGTGGAACGCGAGGGGCTGTCGATTCGCCATCCCGCGCGCTTCGTCCTCGTGGGCTCCGGCAACCCCGAGGAAGGGGAACTTCGGCCCCAGCTTCTCGACCGCTTCGGCCTTTCGGTGGAGGTGCAAAGCCCCCACGACATCGACATTCGTATCGAGGTGATCCGCCGCCGCGATGCCTTCGATCGGAACGAGACCGCCTTTCGCACCGAGTGGCACCCGCGCGACATGGAATTGCGGGAACGCATCCTCGCGGCGCGGAAGGGGCTGGCCGAGGTGGACGCCGACGACGCCATCCTTCGCGACTGCGCAAAGCTCTGCGTCGCGCTCGGCTCGGACGGGCTGCGGGGCGAACTCACGCTCCTCCGCGCAGCCCGAGCGCTCGCCGCCTACGAGGACGCGCCGGCCGTGACGCGCGGGCACCTGCGCCGCGTCGCCCCCTCGGCGCTGCGCCACCGGCTCCGCCGCGATCCGCTGGACGAGGCGGGCTCCACCACCCGCGTCACCCGCACCGTCGAGGAGGTGCTCGCTTGAGCGACGGCGAGGAGCTCTGGCAACGGGCGAGCCTCGCGCTCGCCTGCTTCGCGCTCGACCCCGCGGCAACGGGCGGCATATGGCTGCGCGCGCGGGTGGGTCCGGCGCGGGAGCGGTTTCTCACCGGGCTGGACCTCGCCATGCGGGGGCGGAACGTCGCCCGGCTGCATCCGTCCATCGGGGACGATGCACTCTTCGGTGGCATCGACCTTGCCGCGACGCTCGGTTCGGGGAACGTCACGCGGACGGCGGGGCTGCTCGACAAGCCCGGCCTCCTTGTATTGCCGATGGCCGAGCGGGCAAAACCCGCGCTCGCCGCGCGCCTCGCACGGGCGCTCGACGCGCAGCGGGGGCTGGCCCTCGTGGCGCTCGACGAGGGCGCGGGCCCGGAAGAGCGCATACCGGAGGCACTGGCCGACCGGCTGGCGATCCATCTCGACCTGACGGATCTCGCCCAGTCCGACGCGCCGGAACTCGGGATCGACACCGACGCGCTGGTAGAGGCCCGCCGTCTCCTGCCGCATGTCACGGTCACCGAGGACACCATCGCCGACCTCGCCCGTGTTGCCGCGCGGCTCGGCATCCGTTCGCTCCGCGCGCCTCTCCAGGCGCTGGCGGTCGCCCGCGCGAGCGCAGCTCTCTCCGGAGAGACGCAGGTGGAGGAGCCCGACCTGCTCGCGGCCGTCGAGACCGTGCTCGTGCCGCGCGCGACGCAACTCCCCGAGCCACCCGAGCAGGACGAGGATGCGTCCGAGCCGCCGCCGGAGACGACGGAAGAGCAGCCCGAGGAGGATCGGGGCGAGAAGGACGACGACACGCCGGAAGACACGCCGCGGATACCGGAGGAGATGCTGCTGGAGGCCGCGCGCGCGATGCTGCCCCCCGATCTGCTGGCCCGGATGGAGGCCGGACGCGCCGCACGCAACACGGCCGCCGCGGCCGGGTCGGGCGCCGCGAAGAAGGGCAACCGGCGGGGCCGTCCCCTGCCCTCCCGCGCGGGGCGGCTCGGCGGCGACGCGCGCATCGATCTCGTCGCCACGCTGCGTGCCGCAGCGCCGTGGCAGCCGCTCCGCCGCAAGGCGTCCGGCGATGCCGGCAGGCTGCATGTCCGCAGCTCCGACATCCGCGTCCGTCAGTACGAGGAGAAGTCCGACCGCGCGATCATCTTCGTCGTGGACGCGTCCGGTTCCTCCGCCATGGCGCGGCTTGCCGAGGCGAAGGGCGCCATCGAGCTTCTCCTGTCCGAGGCTTACGCCCGCCGCGACCACGTGGCGCTCGTCGCCTTCCGCGGCGACGGGGCCGAGGTGATCCTGCCGCCCACGCGCTCGCTCGTGCAGACGAAGCGGCGGCTCGGTCAGCTCCCGGGCGGGGGTGGCACGCCGCTGGCGTCGGGGCTGAAGGCGGCGCTGGAACTCGCCGGTTTCGTGCAGGGCAAGGGGATGACGCCCTCCGTCGCGCTGCTGACCGACGGGCGGGCGAACGTGGATCTTGCGGGCATCGCGAACCGTGCGCAGGCCGCCGAGGACGCGAAGAAGATGGCGCATGCCATACGGGCGCGCGGGTTGCCGGGTCTCGTGATCGACACGGGGCTGAGGCCGACGCGCGGCCTCGACGACCTCGCCCGCGAGATGCGGGTGCCCTACCTGCCCCTTCCACGCGCCGATGCCCGCGCCGTCTCCGCCGCGGTGGAGACCGCGCTCGAACCGGCATGATCCAGGGTCTTCCTCCCGAGGACTGGCCGCTCCGCGCCGCGAGCCGGGCCGTCGCGCTCGCGCCGCATCGCTGGCACGTTCAGGTCACGGGGCGCGGGCCCGACATGCTGATGCTTCACGGTGCCGGCGCCTCGGCGCACAGCTGGCACCGGCTGATGGCGCGGCTCGACGAACGCTACCGTATGATCGCGCCGGACCTGCCGGGCCACGGATTTACCCGCAGCCCTCGGGGGCGGTCGGGCCTTTCGCAGGTGGCGAAGGACGTGACCGCGCTGCTCGAACGGCTGGAGGCCGCGCCGCGCGTCGTCGTGGGCCATTCCGCGGGCGGGGCCATCGCGCTGGAGCTCGCCCGGCAGGGCGCGCTCCCCATCGAGAGCGTCATCGTCATCAACGGCGCGCTGGAGGATTTCAGGGGCCCCGCGGGCGTGCTGTTCCCCGTCATGGCGCGCCTGCTCGCCATGAACCCGTTCAGCGGGTTCTTCGTGAGCCGCGGAAGCTCGGCCTCGCAGGTGCGCAGCATCGTCGGCGGTACCGGCTCGGACCTCGACGAGGAGGCACTGGCCCTCTACACGCGGCTTATCGCCCGGCGGGAGCATGTCGAGGGCACGCTCGCCATGATGGCGCAATGGTCGCTGAAGGATCTTAACGCGGCCCTGCCGACGATTGTCGCCCGGACGCTCTTCCTGCACGGCGCGCGCGATCAGGCGGTGCGGCCCGCGGTGGCGGAACGCGCGGCGGCGGCGATGCCGAACGCAACGCTACGGCTTCTCGACGGCGTCGGGCACATCGCGCAGGAGGAGGCGCCGGACCGCTCCGCGGCCGAGATCCTCGATTTCCTGAAGAAATCGGCACCCGCAGCGGCGGAATGAAAAAGGGCAGGCGCCGCCGCACCTGCCCTGTCCGTTCCGTCCGGCCCCTGCGGGCGCGGGATCACTCCTCGGAGAGCGAAGCGATATAGGCGTAGAGGTCCGCGCCGGCGGTGTCGCCACGCAGGCGCTGCGCCGCCATCGAACCGCGGAGCGAACTTTCGCCCGTCACTTCGCGGATGTGGCCGGTGGGATCCACGATGTAGGCGGCGAAGTTCTCCTCCGTCCAGACATGCTCCATCTCGTTGAGTGCCTGGAGGCCCGGCGAATAGCGGAAGTCCTCGACGGTACCCGCGACGCGGCCGGCGACACCGTAGAGGTTCGGGCCGGTGCGGACGTTGGGACGTCCGGCAAGGACGTCGCCCGCGTCGTTCACCACGTTGTGGCAGGCCGCGCACTGACGGAAATGGCTTTCGCCGGCAGCCGCGTCACCGGTGATCTCGACATCCTGTGCGTAGGCCATGCCGGACAGGAGCGTTGCCGCTGCGGCGAGTGCAAGCTTGCGCTTCATGGGTAGTCTCCCTTCTGGAATGCTCAAGACCCACGTTAAATAGCGCACCGGGGGTCCGGTCCACCCCCTTTTTTTCCAGAAATAGCGCGACCTTCTGCCGTCAGGCCACCGCGTGGGCGATGGCGCACTGCTTCCACAGGGTCTTGAGCGCCATCACCAGGTACTCGATGTCCTCGTCGCTATGGAGCGGGCCGGGGGTGAAGCGCAGCCGCTCCGTCCCCTTGGGCACGGTGGGATAGTTGATGGGCTGCACGTAGATGCCGAACTGCTCCATCAGGATGTCCGACAGCATCCGGCACTTCACCGGGTCCTTCACCATCACCGGGATGATGTGAGAGGAATTCCGCTCGTGCGGGATGCCCTCGGCGTCGAGCCGCGCGCGGAGCTTCGCCACCTGGCGCCGCTGCATGTGCCGCTCCCACGACGATTCCTTGAGGTGCCGGATGGAGGCGGTCGCGGCCGCGGCCACGGCCGGGGGCAGCGCGGTGGTGAAGATGAAGCCGCTCGCGAAGCTGCGGATGAAGTCGACAAGGGCATGGGAGCCGGTGATGTAGCCGCCGACGCAGCCATAGGCCTTGCCCAGCGTGCCCTCGATCAGCGTGATGCGGTCCATCAGGCCCTCGCGCTCGGCGACCCCGCCGCCGCGGGGACCGTACATGCCGACCGCGTGGACCTCGTCGATGTAGGACATAGCACCGTGCTTCTCGCAGACGTCGAGGATCTCGGCGATGGGGGCGATGTCGCCGTCCATCGAGTAGACGGATTCGAAGGCCACGATCTTCGTGGCGTTCGCGGGCAGCGCGGCGAGCTTGCGGTCGAGATCCTCGGGATCGTTGTGCTTCCAGATACGCTTCTCGCACTTGGCGTGACGGATGCCCTCGATCATCGAGGCGTGGTTCAGCTCGTCGGACAGGATCACCGCGTTGGGCAGGCGGGCGCCGAGCGTGGACAGCGACGCCCAGTTCGACACGTATCCGCTGGTGAACAGAAGCGCCGACTCCTTGCCGTGAAGGTCTGCCAGCTCCTCCTCCAGCCGCTTGTGGTGGTAGGCATTGCCCGAGATGTTCCGCGTGCCCCCCGCACCGGTGCCGCATTCGCGCACCGTGTCGACCATCGCCTCGATCACCTTCGGATGCTGGCCCATGCCGAGATAGTCGTTGGAGCACCAGACGGTGACCTCGTCCTGTCCGTCGGAATGGTTGCGGACCTTCGGGAACTGCCCGCACTTGCGCTGCAGTTCGGCGAAGATGCGATAGTTGCCCTCGTCCTTGAGGACGTCGAGCTGGGACTGGAAAAGGGTGTCGAAGTTCATCTGGCATCCTCGCTTGGCAGTATAGCTTGGTCTGTGTTGGGACGGTCGGGCAGCATCCAGCGCCACAGCCTTTCGTCCGGAAGGGGGAGCACCATGAACCAGTGCTCCAGGAGGGCGAGCGCGGTGAGCGCGCCCAGAAGGGCGAAACCGACGGCCTCCGCCGCGGTCACCGCCGCGAAGACGTGGCCGAGCCAGTAGCCCGATGCGACGCTGAGCGCGGTGATCGAGATCGGGAACAGCCAGTTCATCCGCGCGATGCGGAAGTGGCTCGGCAGATGCGCGAGGTGGTCCGGAATGAACTCCACGTTGATCTTCCGCACGCCGAGATAGAGGTTCAGCTTGGCGCTGATCCGGGCGGCGAAAAGCGTCGCGAAGGTCCACGTGCCGACCTGGTTGGCTTCGCCATGGGCGAGGAGGACCATGGCGATCAGCGTGAAGGCCAGAAGCATCTCGTGATAGGCGATGGTGCCCCAGGCACGAATGAACCGCTCCCACTCCGGCACGCCCGCCTTCAGCGGCTGGCGCACGGGGCCGGTGATGATGCCCGTGAGGAACGCCAGTTCGATCCAGCCCCAGAGCGCAAGCGCCGAGAGAAAGGCAATGTAGATGCCCGGAACGGTGGTGTTGCCGAGCGTGTCGACGAAGCCCAAGGCCCCGAGCAGGAGGATCGGAAGGTTCCAGAGCACGGCCCAGAGCCGCGCGCTGGCGCCTTCCTTGTCCGCCCGGCGCACCGTCATGAGGATCGCCCCGGTAGAGAACCACCAGAGGAAGAGCGCGAGAAGCGCCGCGATCCAGGGCGAGGCCAGCATCAGTAGGCGGGCTCCAGCCGGGTGGAGGCCGCGACGCGATGCTTCTTCGCCGGGATCGTGTAGAGCGAGACGAAGGCCGCCGCCGCCCGCGCCGAGGCGCCGATCCGCTTGAAGAAGTTGCCTGACTGCTTGGCCTCGGCAAGATCAACGTTGGCCTTCTGCAGCCGCCCGAGGCCCCGCTCCCAGCGCGGATGGTCTATGTCGAGGGTGATCGGGAAGACCTGCTTCGAGATTTCCGAGGTCTTGGTGAAGACCTCGTGTGCATACCAGTCGGGATCCACGCCCAGCGCCTGATGGAAGGCCGGGCGCTGGTGGTCGCGCACGTACATCGTCGCGTAGACCGCCGTCAGGAAGAACTTGATCCAGAGGACGTTGATCCCGCTCGTCAGTTTCGGATCGGTCTTCATCAGCAGCGCGAAGGCCTCGCCGTGGCTGAACTCGTCGTTGCACCATTCCTTGAACCACTTGAAGATCGGGTGGAACCGATGCTCGGGATGCGCCTCGAGGTGGCGGAAGATGGTGATGTAACGGGCGTAGCCGATCTTTTCCGACAGATAGGTGGCGTAGTAGATGAACTTGGGCCGGAAGTAGGTGTATTTCTTCTTCTGGGTCAGGAACCCGAGGTTCACCGCAATCCCCGCCTCGCGCAGCGCGTCGTTGATGAATCCCGCATGCCGCGCCTCGTCCCGCGCCATCAGCTGGAACAGCATGACGATATCCTCGTTGTTGCCGCGCCGCTTCATCTCCTTGTAGAGAACGCAGCCCGAGAACTCGGCGGTACAGGACGACACGAGGAAATCGATGAACTCGGCCTTCAGCTTGGGCTCCATGTTCTCCCAGTCGATATGGTCCCAGTCCTCGTTCTTCTTGAAATGGCCCTTGTTGGGGTCGGCCTTCATCTGCGCGATCAGCTTGTCCCAGTCCTCGCGGACGGGGCTGACGTCGATGGCGTCCATCTCGTCGAAATCGGTGGTGTAGAAGCGCGGCGTCAGCAGCGTGTTCTGCATGGCCAGCGCGGTCGCGCCTTCGCTGTCGACGATGGCCTGTTCGTAATTCTGCGCGGCCATCGCCTCTTCGACGGTGGAGGCGTCCGCGGAATGCTGAAGGTCCCTCATGCCGTGACTCCTTTTTCGCCTACCGCGCT
>CAZUVG010000047.1:0-11573 GCA_964623765.1 uncultured Roseicyclus sp. | reverse complement strand
GAGGACATCGCGCTCCTGCCGCCAGCACCCGGCGCCGAGCAGGCCGTCGCGCCGACCGACACCGACATGACCGAGGTTGCGCTGGAGGAGGAGGCTGCGCGCATCCCGATCGAGACGGGCGAGCTTACCGGCTCCATCTCTCTGCGCGGCGGGCGTATCGACGACCTCTCGCTTCGCGCGTATTTCGAGACGATCGAGCCCGACAGCCCCATCGTCCGCCTCCTCGCCCCCACGGGCGGGGCGGAGCCCTACTACGCCCTCTACGGCTGGGCACCCGCGGGCGACCTGTCCTTCGAGGAGGTGCCAGGCGCCGACACGCCCTGGCAACTCGAGAGCGGCGACACCCTCACTCCCGGGACCCCCGTCACGCTCGTCTGGGACAATGATCGGGGCCTGATCTTCCGCCGGACCATCACGGTAGACGATAACTTCATGTTCACGATCGCGCAGTCGGTCGAGAACACCGGCGACGTCCCGGTGCGCCTCGCCCCCTACGGCATCGTCGCGCGCCACGGCCTGCCAGACGATCTGCAGAACTTCTTCATCCTGCACGAGGGCGTCGTCCGGAAGGTGGACGGCCAGCTCGACGAGATCAGCTACGGCAACGTCACCGATCTGGACTTCGTCGAACGGGAGCGCGCGCAGGCCGAGATTCTTCAGGTGGAGCAGAACGGCTGGATCGGTTTCACTGACAAGTACTGGATGACCACGCTCATCCCCGGCGACGGCCAGCCCTTCACCTCCGTCACCCGCTACGTCGAAGGCGCGGACATCTACCAGACCGAGGCGCGCCTGCCCGTGGTTACCGTCTCGCCCGGCAATAGGGGCGAGGTCTCCACGCAACTCTTCGCCGGTGCCAAGGAATGGGAGACCATCCGCGAGTACCAGGACGACGGCGGCATAGACCGCTTCGTCGACTCGATCGACTGGGGCTGGTTCTATTTCCTGACGAAGCCGATGTTCTGGCTCCTGCACACGCTGAACGTGGCGATAGGCAACATGGGCCTCGCCATCATCGCGCTGACGCTGATCGTCAAGGCCGTGCTCTTCCCGCTCGCCTACAAGTCCTACGCCTCGATGGCGCGGATGCGCGAGCTGCAGCCCGAGATGGAGAAGATCAAGGAACGCACCGGCGACGACCGCCAGAAGATGCAGCAGGAGATGATGGAGCTTTACAAGAAGGAGAAGGTGAACCCGGCCTCGGGCTGCCTGCCGATCCTCCTGCAGATCCCGATCTTCTTCTCTCTCTACAAGGTCATCTTCGTCACGCTGGAGCTGCGTCACGCCCCCTTCTTCGGCTGGCTGCGCGACCTCTCGACGCCCGACCCGTCCTCGATCATCAACCTCTTCGGCCTGCTGCCCTATGCCGCGCCCGACCCGCAGAGCATCCTGTCGCTGGTCTTCATCGGTATCCTGCCGATCCTGCTCGGCATCTCCATGTGGCTGCAGCAGAAGCTGAACCCGCAGCCGACGGACCCGACGCAGGCCGCGATCTTCGCCTGGCTGCCCTGGGTCTTCATGTTCATGCTGGGCGGCTTCGCCAGCGGCCTCCTGATCTACTGGATCGCGAACAACCTCATCACCTTCGCGCAGCAGTACATCATCATGAAGCGCCACGGCTACACGCCCGACCTCTTCGGCAACATCAGGGCGAGCTTCCGGCGCAACGGGCGCGAGGGCAAGTGACACCCGCGGCCGGATCGTGGCGCCTTTCGCAGATCTGGCGCCATCCGATCAAGGGGGTCGGGGCCGAACGGCTCGACCATGTCGGCCTGAAGGTCGACCGCCCCCTGCCCATGGACCGGGCCTGGGCCGTGCTCGAGGAAGGCGGCGAGGCCGCCGACGGCTGGCGCCCCTGCCGCAACTTCGTCCGCGGGGCAAAGGGCCCGTCGCTCATGGCCGTCTCGGCCCGCGTGGAGGGTGACACCGTCCACCTCTCGCATCCCGACAGGCCCGACCTGTCTCTCAGGCCGGACGAAGCGGGCGCGGCGCTCGAGCTTGTCGAATGGCTCCGCCCCGTCTATCCCGCGGACAGGCGCCCGCCCGCCGCCCTCGTCCGCGCCCCCGAGACAGGCATGACCGATGCGCCCTACGCCTCGGTCTCGATCCTGAACGAGGCATCTCTCGACGCGCTCTCGCGGCATGTGGGCGACAGGCTCGATCCCCGCCGTTTCCGCGGCAACCTCTGGCTCGACGGCCTTGCGCCATGGCAGGAACTCGAGCTCAAGGGCAAACGCCTCAGGATCGGCGAGGCCGAGCTGGAGGTGATCGAACCCATCGGCCGCTGCCGCGCGACCGAGGCCAACCCCGAGACCGGCCTGAGGGATGTCGATACGCTCGCCGCCCTCGAGGATGGCTGGGGCCACACGGAGTTCGGCGTCTGCGCCATGGTGCGCCGGGGAGGACGGATCGCCGTGGGCGACCGGGTGCACCTCGCATGACCGCCCTGCCCTTTCCCCTGGCCGAGGAGCCCGACGAGGCCGCGTCCGAACGTGGCCGCCGCCTCTTCGCGCAAGGCGCCGAGTTCCTGAAGGGCGTGGTCGCCATGGATGGGCTGCCGGTCGCCGACCGCGCCGAGGTCTGCTTCGCCGGCCGCTCCAACGTCAGCAAGTCGACACTGATCAACGCGCTCACCGGACGTCGCGCGCTCGCCCGCGCCTCGAACACGCCGGGCCGCACGCAGGAGATCAACTACTTCGCCCTTGGCGACAGCCACTATCTCGTCGACCTGCCCGGCTACGGATATGCCGAGGCGCCCGTCGATGTCGTGCGCCGCTGGCAAGCGCTCCTGAAGGCCTACCTCTCGGGTCGTGCCACCCTCCGCCGCGCCTTCGTCCTCATCGACACCCGCCACGGCATCAAGGCGGTGGACGAGGAGATCATGTCCCTCCTCGACGGCGCCGCGGTGCCGTTCCAGGTCGTGCTGACAAAGGCCGACAAGGTGAAGGACAAGGATCGCGCCCGCATCCTCGCCCAGGTCCGCGACCGTCTCGCGCCGCATCCGGCCGCCTTCCCCGAACTTGTCCTCACCTCGTCGGAGACGGCCCAGGGAATCGCGACGCTTCGCGCCATCGTCGCCGATCTCGCCTGATCCGGCCTTCTTCTTGTTCCAAATACGGGTGGCCCGACG
Source organism: uncultured Roseicyclus sp. (assembly GCA_964623765.1). Lineage (GTDB taxonomy): Bacteria > Pseudomonadota > Alphaproteobacteria > Rhodobacterales > Rhodobacteraceae > Roseibacterium. The sequence goes on along the minus strand of CAZUVG010000047.1, from coordinate 8,443 downwards.
CTTCACACCCGCGTGACGCTCGCCTATTGATGCGCGACGACCTCCGGACAGCCCCATGAAGAAGCGCCAGATGACCCGCGACTACATCGACACCGCCCGCACCCTCAGCGAGGCCCTGCCCTATCTCCAGCGCTTCAACGACGCGATCGTCGTGGTGAAGTTCGGCGGCAACGCCATGGGCGACGACGCGGCCATGACGAGTTTCGCACGCGACATCGTCCTGCTGCGGCAGGTAGGCGTGAACCCGGTCGTCGTGCACGGCGGCGGGCCGATGATCAACGACCTCCTGGGCCGGCTCGGCATCCGCTCCGAGTTCGTGAAGGGCAAGCGCGTCACGGACGCGGCCACCGTGGAGGTGGTGGAGATGGTCCTCTCCGGCCTCGTCAACAAGCGCATCGTGCAGGCCATCAACGGGCAGGGCGGCAAGGCCGTGGGCCTTTCGGGCAAGGACGCGGGCCTCATAACCTGCGAGCCCGCCGACCCCGCCCTCGGCTTCGTCGGCGAGCCGGCGGAGGTCAACCCGGCTGTCCTCCTGAACCTCTTCGGCGACGACATGATACCCGTCGTTGCGCCCCTAGGCGCGGGCCGCAACGGGGAGACCTTCAACATCAACGGCGACACGGCGGCCGGCGCCATCGCCTCGGCGCTCGAGGCCGACCGCCTCCTCCTCCTGACGGACGTGGCAGGCGTCAAGGACGGCTCTGGCGAGGTCGTCACGGCGCTCAGCGCCGCTGAGGTCGAGGCCATGACGGCAGACGGCACCATCTCGGGCGGAATGATCCCCAAGACCGAGACCGCGCTCCACGCCGTCCGCAACGGCGTGCGCGCCTGCACCATCGTCGACGGGCGCGTGCCGAACGCGGTGCTGCTCGAGCTTTTCACCGACCACGGCGCGGGCTCGATGATCCGTGCCTGACGCGAGCAGGTCATACGACGCGATCTCCGCCCGCGCGGCCGAGCATCGTCTCGCGATCTTCGGCGGCTTCCACCCCGGCGCAGACGACGGAGCGCCGGGCCGCGTTCGCACGCTCCTCCTCCTCGGTCCGGCCGAGCCCGGCTTCTGGGTCCATGCCACGGGACAGCCCGAATTCTCCGACGGCGCGCCCGACCCGCTCGACCGATGGTCGCGCCGCGTCATCGGGCGCATGGCATGCGACCTCGGCGCCAAGGCGCTGTTCCCCTTCTCCGGCCCGCCCTGGCACCCTTTCATTTCCTGGGCGAAACGTTCCGGCCGCGCGTGGGAGAGCCCGGTGCGCTTCCTCGTCCACGACCGCGCGGGCCTCATGGTTTCCTTTCGCGGCGCGCTGGGCCTAGAGGCGCGTATCGACCTGCCCGATCCGCCAGCCTCGTCCCCCTGCGCGACCTGCGCCGAAAGGCCATGCCTCACCGCCTGCCCGGTCGGCGCGCTCTCCGCGCAGGGTTACGACACGGGGCGCTGCCACGACTATCTCGACACCGCGCCCGGGGAGGATTGCATGGACCGCGGCTGCGCCGTGCGAAGGGCTTGCCCGGCAAGCCGGAGTTATGGACGATTGACCGAACAATCGGCCTGGCACATGCGCCGGTTCCATCCCTGATCCTCACCCGAGGTTGCGCGTGGCAGTCCCCCTGACCCTCATCCTGATCCGCCACGCGAAGTCCGACTGGGACGACCCGGGTCTCGAAGACCATGACCGCCCACTGAACCCGCGCGGCCGCCGGAGCGCGCCGCGCATCGGGGCGTGGCTCGCCGCCCGTGGCCACGTGCCCGACGCGGTTCTCTGCTCCACCGCGCGACGAACGCGCGAGACCTGGGACGGGATCGCGGCCCAGTTGCCCGGTCCGCCCGAGCCGGTCTACACGCGCGGCCTCTACCACGCCTCGCCCCCGGACATGCTGTCCGTGATCGCCGACAGCGAGGCGCACCGCCTTGCGGTCGTCGGCCACAATCCGGGCATCGGCTCGCTCGCCTTGTCACTCTGCGCCAGCCCACCCGGGCATCCGGGGTTCGGCCTCTACCCCACCGGCGCCACCCTCGTCCTCGGCTTCGATGTCCCTCACTGGGCCGAGGTTACCCCGGGCACCGGTCGTGCCCTCGGCTTCGCTGTTCCGCGCGAGTTGCCCGACCCCGAGTGACGGCGACTTCGTCCAGGTGTGCACGGTCGAAGGGCCGACGCACGCTTCCAGTGCATCACGCGAACCGCCACACGGATCGTCGTCGCGTCCTCGGCGTGGGCCAGTTTCGGCGCATCGTAAGCCCTGCACAGTCCCGACAACCTGCGCCGGCTTCTCGTCGCGGCCTTCTCCGGATCGCCCTAGCGGAACGGAAATGCGTAAAGCAGGCCGCCCTGGGTCCACTGAGCGTTCAGGCCACGCGCCAGACCGATCGGGGTATTCTCCCCGATGTTGCCCTCGAAGATCTCGCCGTAATTCCCGACGGAGGAGATCACGTTCACCAGCCAGTCGCGCTCGAGGCCGAGCATGGCACCGTACTCCGCTTCGGTGCCGAGCATGCGGTTGATCTCGGGACTGTCGGTGCCGCTGGCCAGTTCACTCACGTTCGTGGACGTGATTCCGAGTTCCTCGGCTGCGATCAGACCGTTCAACGTCCAGCGGACGATTTCCGACCACTGGTTGTCGCCGTGGCGGACGAGCGGTCCGCGCGGCTCCTTGGAGACGATCTCGGAAAGAATGACGTGTGCAGCGGGTTCCTCGAAGGTTGCGCGCATCGCGGCGAGGCCGGAGCGATCCGTCGTGTAGACCGCGCAAGCCCCTTCGAGGTATTGTTCCCGGGCTTCGGCATGGGTTTCGATCTGCAATGTCTCGTAGTTCACGTCGTCCAGGGGCAGGACGTCTTCGAGTTTGAGCGCGTTCGTGCTGCTGGCCTCCACGCAGATGGTCTCGCCGTCGAGTTCCATGGCGGTCGAGATGCCGAGGTCGCGCGGCACCATGAACCCCTGTCCGTCGTAGTAGCTCACCCCCATGAATTCGACGTCGAGGCTAACGTCCTGGCTGAACGTCCAGGGGGTGCTCCGCGCCAGCATGTCGACCTCACCCGATGCGAGGGCATCGAGGCCGGACGGGCCCGGCACCTCGTGAAAGGCAACGGCAGACGGATCGCCGAGAACGGCAGCGGCCACGGCCCGGCAGATGGCGACATCGAAGCCTTCCCACTCGTCGGTTACGTCGCTGAGTATCGCGAACCCGGCAAGGATGGTCGGCACACCGCAGTTCAGTTCTCCCCGCTCCTCGACCCTCTCCAGCGTCGACTGCGCCAACGCCGCGCCAGCGACGAGGCTGGCTGCGGTCAGCGTGGCGAGAAAAATGGATGTCTTCATGTCTACCTCGTCCCGATGGACCGCCTCATGGCTGTTTCGTTTCGTGGAGGGCCTTGGCGAAGAGTACTCGGAGACGGTCCACCCTACCGTCCGATAATTGGGCCGCGACAGCCGCGCGGGTCAAGGCCCACGCTTCTCCGGAAGCGGGCTCCCGGCCCCCGTTGCGCGCGCCGGCTTTGTCTCCGAACCGCATTCCCGAAACCCGGTGCCGGCAGGAACCGGGATCACGAGGACGCCGAGAGGGTCCAGAACCTCCAGGCCTGTCTAAAGGCGGCTTCCTTGCGCCCGGCGGCGGCAGCGGCTTCCTCGTCCTCGCCCCATTGCTCGATCTGCCAGTCCTCGTCGATCCGGCTGACCCGCCAGCCCGTGCCGGCATCGAGCCGCCCCTCGGCCACGGCAAGTCCCAGCACCATTGAGCCCGACAGCGTCACGAGGTCGTGGAGCGCGGTCATGCGGAAGGCGTCGAGCTTCCGCACCGCCGCCGCCAGCCGGACGAGCGCCTCGGCGGGCTGGTCCACCGGCAGGACGCCCACGGTCGGCATCAGCCGGGCGCCGTGCCTGTCTGCGGCCCAGTCGAGCAGCGGGTCCCAGGTCTCCGCCTGGCGGCGGGCGAGCGTCTCGGGGCTCTCGGCGCGGTGACACAGCAGATCGGTCTCGGCATAGGCCGCGAGCATCTCGGCAACCTCGGCCGCTTGCGGCACCACCCGATCGATCGCGGAATTGGCGGCGCGCGTGACCGGCATGGCACTTGCGTCGATGTTCTCGCCCTGCGCAGCCCACTCCCCGGCGATCGCCTCGGCCATCGCCTCGGTGGGAAGCTCGAGCGGCGCCTTCGCGGGCGTGCGCACGGGGCGCGAGTCGAGCAGGACCTGCCACCCCGAGCCGGTCCGCGTTACCGTCGCCTCGGTCCAGAAACGTTTTGCCTTCCAGCCCGTCATGCCGCCTGTAGAACCTCGTCGAGCGTCGGGAGCAAGGCGGAAAACCCGTCTATCACCAGATCGGCGCCACCGGCACGCAGGTCGGCTGCATCGTGGTAACCCCAGCTCACCCCGATCGTGCAAAAACCGGCTGCTCGGCCCATCTCCATGTCGAAGGTCGTGTCGCCCACGATGACGGACCGGGCCGCATCTGCCCCCGTCTCCCGAAGGCAGGCCTCGAGCATCGCCGGGTGCGGCTTGGACGGGTGGTCGTCGGCGACCTGCACCGTGTGAAAAGAACCGCCGAAATCGTGGAGGGCGAACAGGTGGTCGAGACCCCGGCGGGACTTGCCCGTGGCGATGCCCATGAGCGTCCACGGATCGGTGGCGAGCATGTCGAGGCAATCCCGCGCCCCGGGGAAGAGCGGTGACAACGCCCGGCCGTCCGCGACGCTGAGCGAGGCGAAGGCGGTCTTGTAGGCCTCCACGAGGGTCTCGACGCGGTCGGGCAAGTCCGGCGCGAGCCGTGCCATCGCCACGGGCAGCGAGAGCCCGACGATCCCGAGGATCGCGGCGGGCCGTGGCGGCGGATGGCCGATCGTGGCAAAGGCTTGCCGCATCGCCGAAAGGATATGCGCCTGGCTGTCGACGAGCGTGCCGTCGACGTCGAACACCACGAGGCGGAGATGGCTCATTCGGCCTCCTCGAACGGGTCGTCCGGTACGTCCGCGGCATGCCATTCGAGGGCCGCCCATGTCCGCGCCATGTGCTCCGGCAGGGGGGCCGTCAGGTGCAGGCGCCCGCTGGTGATGGGATGGGTCAGCGTCAACGACCGCGCGTGCAGGTGCAGCTTGCGGCTGATCTCGCCGCCGAGCTGCGCGCCCCAGCCGTCGCCGAGGTTCTCCTGCCCCGAGCCGCCGTATTTGCCGTCGCCCACGATCGGGTGCCCGATCTCGGCCATGTGCGCCCTGAGCTGGTGGGTGCGCCCGGTGACGGGCACCAGCGCGCACCAGCTCGCCCGCGTGCCCAGCGCCGACAGGACCGCGTAGTCGGTCACGGCGCGCTTCGCGTCCGGCGTGGTCTCTACCGCGTCGGGATGGATGCAGCGCATCTTCTCGTTCTCGCCTCCGCGCCCGTGCCCCGGCGCCTTCACGAGGCCGTAGCGGATCGTCCCCATCCGAGGCTGCGGCACGCCGGCGACGGCCGCCCAGTAGATCTTGCGCGTATCCCGCGCGCGGAACGCCTCGGTCAGCGCCTTGGCACTTGCCCGCGTCCGGGCCAGCAGGAGGATACCCGAGGTGTCCTTGTCGAGGCGGTGGACGAGCCGCGGCTTCTCCTCCAGCCCGAAGCGCAGCGCCTCGGCCAACCCGTCGACGTGGCGCGTCTGCCCGCTGCCGCCCTGCGTCGGCAGGCCCGGCGGCTTGTTGAGCGCGATGAGGTGGTCGTCGCGGTAGAGAACGGCCGCGCGGATCATCTCGGCATCGCGGTCGGAGACCTTCGGCCTGTCCGGCATCGGCGCGGCCTCGTCGGGCAGGGGCGGCACGCGGACCTGCTGACCTTCCTCCACCCGTGTCGCGGGCTTCACCCGTCCCCCGTCCACCCGGATCTCGCCCTTGCGGCAGCCCTTCTCGATCCGTCCTTGCGTGATCTGCGGAAAGCGCCGCCTCAGCCAGCGGTCCAGCCGCTGGTCGCCTTCGCCGGGTCCGACGGTCACGTTCTGCACGCCGCTCATGCGAGGCTCCGCGACAGGGCGAGGCCGGCGAACAGCGCCGCGATGGACAGGGCGACGTTTGCCGTGACGTAGAGCGCCGCGAGCCCGAGCGCCCCACGCTCCCACAGCGTCACCGCCTCGAGCGAGAAGGCCGAGAAGGTGGTGAAGCCGCCAAGGATGCCGGTGGCCACGAAGGGCGTCAGGGGCGTCAGGCCGCGCTGGGACGCCAGCCCGATGAACAGGCCCATGAGGAAGGAGCCCACGACGTTCACCGTGAGAACGCCGAGCGGGAAGGCAGTCTGCCCGAATGCGCGCACCAGCCCCACGCCTGTGGCGTAACGCAGCACGGCACCGATGGCACCGCCGAGGGCGACCTGTAGGACGGGGGCGATCATGGGCGGGGAATGGGCGCGGCCTGGGGCATTGTCAACGCTGCCGCTTCGCGCGGAGGGCCTCGAACCATTCCAGGCGCTTCTTCAGGTCCCGCTCGAAGCCGCGTTCGACGGGCTGGTAGAAATGCGCCCGGCTCATGCGGTCGGGGAAGTAGGACTGGCCGGAGAACCCGTCCTCGGCGTCGTGGTCGTATTCGTAGCCCGCGCCATAGCCCTCGTCCTTCATCAGCTTCGTGGGCGCGTTGAGGATGTGCTTGGGCGGCGGCAGCGACCCCGTCGACTTCGCGCTGGCGCGCGCGGCCTTGTAGGCGGCGTATCCTGCGTTCGATTTCGGCGCGAGCGCGAGGTAGAGGACGGCCTGCGCCAGCGCCAGTTCCCCCTCGGGACTGCCGAGCCGCTCGTAGGTCTCCCACGCGTCGAGGCAGTGCCGCTGCGCGGCAGGGTCGGCCAGCCCGACGTCCTCCACTGCCATCCGCGTGATGCGCCGCGCGAGATACCGGGGATCCTCGCCCCCCTCCAGCATCCGCGCCAGCCAGTAGAGCGCGGCATCGGGGTCGGAGCCGCGCACGGATTTGTGCAGCGCCGAAACGAGGTTGTAATGCGCGTCGCCCGACTTGTCGTATTGCGCAGCGCGGCGTTGCAGCCGGTGGGCCATCGCGCCCGCATCCAGCGGCGCGGGCGTCTGCCAGCCGGCGATCTGCTCCACGAGGTTGAGAAGCGCGCGCCCGTCGCCGTCGGCCATGCCGACGAGGGAATGGCGCGCCTCGTCGGTGATGGGCAGCGGGTGGCCGAGCTCCGCCTCCGCCCGGGCGAGAAGCGCGGTCAGTTCGTCCTCCGCCAGCCGCTCCAGCACGAGGACCTGCGAACGCGACAGGAGCGCGGCGTTCAGTTCGAAGGACGGGTTCTCCGTCGTCGCGCCCACAAGCAGGATCGTCCCGTCCTCCATGTGCGGCAGGAAACCGTCCTGCTGGGCCTTGTTGAAGCGGTGGATCTCGTCGACGAAGAGAAGCGTCCCCTGCCCGTTCGCGTGCCGGTGCTTTGCCGCCTCGAAGACTTTTCGCAGTTCCGGCACGCCGGTGAAGATCGCGCTGATCTGGACGAAGTGCAGGTCGGTCTCGTCGGCGAGCAGCCGGGCGATCGTGGTCTTGCCGACGCCGGGCGGCCCCCAGAAGATCAACGACGACAGGGCACCGCCGTCGAGCATGACCCGAAGGCTGCCCTCGGGGCCGAGGAGATGCTCCTGCCCGATGACATCCGAAAGCCGCCTCGGGCGCAGCCGGTCGGCCAGAGGGCGCGGCCCGCTGTCGGCGGGCTGCGCCTTGTCCTTCGCGCTATCGAACAGGTCGGCCATGGCTGGCGGAGACTAAACGGCTCCGCCGCCGCCCTCAACGTGTCCCGCGACGGCAGTGGCGCAGGACGCACCCTCGAACGACAAAGCCCCGGCGCAGCGGCCGGGGCTCCCGTCGTTTCGGCACGAAGGCTGCGGGCCTCAATCCTCGCCGAGCGTCTCTTCCTCCTCGAGGCGGGCGCGGTCGGCCGCACCCTTGGCATCCGGATCGCGGTCCACGAACTCGACGATCGCCATCGGTGCCATGTCACCGTAGCGGAAGCCGGCCTTCAGGACGCGGACATAGCCGCCCTGACGCTCGGCATAGCGGGGGCCGAGCACGTCGAAGAGCTTCTCGACATGCATGTCCTGCTTGAGCTGCGCCGCGGCCTGGCGCCGGGCATGCAGGTCGCCGCGCTTGGCAAGCGTGATCAGCTTCTCCACCACCGGGCGAAGCTCCTTCGCCTTTGGCAGGGTCGTCTTGATCTGTTCGTGTTCGATGAGCGAACCGGCCATGTTGGCGAACATGGCCTTGCGGTGTTCGGCGGTCCGGTTGAGCTTCCGGTATCCACGGGCGTGACGCATCTGTCTTCTCCAATTTCATGCTTTGTCCGGGTCCCGTGCGTTGCGGGACCCTCCTTGTTGGGGCGGAATGCCCGGGGCGAAATTCCGTACGGCGCGCGCTTTCGTACGAGAATTCCGGTCGGCTCAGAAGTTGTCCTCGTACTTCTTGGCCAGTTCCTCGATGTTGTCCGGCGGCCAGTCGACGATGTCCATCC
>CAZUVG010000046.1:0-11584 GCA_964623765.1 uncultured Roseicyclus sp. | reverse complement strand
CGAACCCGCACGACTAGCTTGGAAGGCTAGGGCGCTACCATTACACCATACCCGCCCGGAGCCTTGTAGTTAGGCAAACGGAAGCATGCGGTCAAGCCGTTGGGCCACCCCCCGGGAGCGCCCGCGCCAGTCGCCGGCGACGAAACGCGAGATCGTGCGCCACACCTCGACCGAATGGCGCGACGGGGCGAAGCGCCGCGCGGCGTGTCAGACGCACGGCGTCCGCCACGCGCTTTTTTCAGCCCAGCATCGCCCTGCGGGAACAGGGCGGCATTGCTGTCAGGGGATGGCCCGCCCACGGCATCTTGGAGGCTGCTTGCTCTCCGTGCGCTGCTGCCATCGGGGCTTGGAACCGGTGCCCGGCCGCCCTAGGCTGTGCCAGGCCAATCGGAGAGCCGCAGCCCATGGCCCGTGTCCTGATCCTGTCGAGCTGGGTGGCCCACGGCCATGTCGGACTGTCGGCCGCCGCCCCTGCCCTGCAGGCGATGGGCCACGGCGTCACGCAACTGCCCACCGTGCAGCTCTCCAATCACCCGGGCTGGCCCCATGCCGCCGGGCGCAGGGTGCCCGTGGACGAACTGTCGGCTATGATCGACGCGCTCGAAGCGAACGGCTGGCTCGGGGCGCACGACGCGCTGCTGACGGGCTACCTGCCCTCGCCCGACCACGTCGATCTTGCCGTCTCGCTCGCCGGGCGACTGCGCGCGGCGGTGCCCGGGCTGCGGCTCGTGGTCGACCCGGTGCTGGGGGACCATCCCAAGGGCCTCTACCTCGACCGCGCCGCCGCCGAGGCTCTGCGCGATGGGCTGCTGCCGGTGGCCGACGTGCTGACGCCGAACCTCTTCGAACTGGAATGGCTGTGCGGGAGGCAGGCGGAAACCCTTGACGCGGCGCTCGTGGCAGCCGGGGCGCTCCGCGAGAGGACCGGCGCTGAGGTCCTGCTGACGTCGCCGCCGGTTTCGGCGGGGGAGACGGGGGTCCTGGCCGTCACGGGCGACGGGGGCACGCTCTACCGCGCACCGCGGGCCGACGGGCGAGCGGTTCCGCATGGACCGGGGGACGTCTTCTCGGCCATGATCGCGAGCGGCCTGTCCCCGGGGGCCGCGCTCGGGCACCTGCAGGCGCTGGTCGCAGAGAGCCTCGGCGCCGCGCATCTGCGCATCGCCGAGGCCGCGGATGCCTGGCGCGCCGCGCCCGTGATCGGGGGCACCCCGGCCGACGCGCCCGATCCCGTGAGGTAGGCCATGGCCTTCGATTTCATCCTGATGCTGACGGAGAACGACCGCACGATCCCCGACGCCCGTGCCCGCCTCGACGAGGCGCTGGAAGGCGGCGTGCGACACATCGGCTTCAAGGACGTGGGCCTGCCGCTGGCCGAGCTTCGCGGGCTTTCGGAGGCGATCCGCGCGGCCGGCGGCCGGTCCTATCTCGAAGTCGTGAGCCTCGACGAGGAAACCGAACTCGCTTCGGCGCGGGCGGCGGTGGATCTCGACGTGGACGTGCTGCTGGGCGGCACGCGCGCCGAGGCGATCACGGCAATCACGCGCCATCATCCACTGCGCTATTACCCGTTCCCGGGACGGATCACGGGCCATCCTAGCGTGCTTGAAGGTCCCGCGCAGGACATCCTCGCCTCGGCCTCGGGGCTTGCGGAACTCGAGCACGTGCACGGCCTCGACCTTCTGGCCTACCGCTTCGACGGCGACGTGCCCGATCTCGTGGAGCAGGTCTGCACGGCCGTGGCGAAGCCCGTGATCGTCGCGGGTTCCATCGACCGGGCCGAGCGCATCGCGGCGGTGGCTCGGGCCGGCGCACAGGGCTTCACCGTGGGCACCGCGGCCTTCGCCGGGGCCTTCGCGCCCGAGGCGGCGGGCTTTGCCGGGCAGGTGCGGGCTATCCTCGCGCTAGCGGTGGAGGCACGGGCGCAGTCAACCGCGCCACGCCGGATCGCGCTCGTGGCCCATGACACGCGCAAGTCGCACCTGCGCGCCTGGGTCCTGCGCCACGCGGGCGATCTCGCCGGGCACCGGCTGATCTGCACCGGCGGGACCGGCCGGCTCGTGGCCGAGACGGCACCCGATCTCTCCGTCCGGCGGCTGCAGCGCGGCGGGCGCGGCGGCGACCAGCAACTGGCCGCGCTGATCGCGACGGGCGAACTCGACGCGCTGGTATTCTTTGCCGATCCAACGGTGCCCCATTCGGGCGACGTGGACCTGCAGGCGCTGACGCGGCTATCGGTGCTGCACGACACGCCGCTCGCGCTCGGACCGTCGGGCGCGGACCTGCTGGTGGCGGGCCTCCTCGGCCGCGAGCGGCAAGTCTGATCCGGAAACAATCCGGCGAATTGCGTCCGGCCGTCCCGAAGATTCCGCAAAAACGTTTCCTGCACGCCCGATTTCGGCCCCGTTCAGGGTCCATCGTCCAGCTTACGGAAACGGCAGGTTATCTCCCCCTTCGCCCGCCGGATCCTACTTCCCTGACCCTGCCTCGGGGCCGCCTCATTCTACTCGAAGCGGCCCCGCTTTTTTTTTCTGGTAAGTCAACCGAGGCAAGCGCGCCGGCCTCCGGATGTCGCGCGGCCCGGTAGGACGGGCCGTCGTCACGCCGGATCGGCTAGGCCGGAAAGGGGGGAGTCCCGGGGAAAGATTGCAGCAGGATGTGTCCGCGGAGGCCTAGGCAGCCAGCGGCACGATCAGGTCGGGGCCCTCGGCGCGGTTGGAGTTCACCCGCGGATCGACGCGCCAGCGGCTGTAGCGCCCCCCGGGCGCGGGGCGCATCAGCGTCGCGGCCCCCTTCCCTTCCTCGCCGAGCCAGAGCGCCCAGTCCTCCGGCGCGAGGCTGACGGGCTCGCGATGGTGGGTCTCGGACATCCAGTCCGAGGCGGCGCAGGTGACGATCGCAAGCGTCGTCAGCCGCGCCTCGGCGCGCTCCCACTCCTGCCAGACGCCGGCCAGCACGAGCGGCGCCCCGTCGGCGGGCGTGAAGTACCACGGCAGGCGGTTGCCTTCGGCATCCTTCGTCCATTCGTAGAAGCCCGTGGCCGGCACGATGCAGCGCCGCTCGCGGCAGGCGGCACGGAAGGCCGGCTTCTCGGCAATGGTCTCCGCCCGTGCGTTGATCAGGAGGGGGCCATCCGTCGGCGTCTTGTACCAGTGCGGAAGAAAGCCCCAGCGCATGGGCCGGAGGCGCCGCCCCTCGGGGCCCGACGTGACGACGCCGACGCCTTGGGTGGGGCAGATGTTGTAGCGGGGAGGTTCGGGAAGGTCGTTCGACGGCGCGGCCTCGAAGAGCCGGGCCATGGCGTCGTTGGGATGGGTCATGGTCATGCGCCCGCACATGGGCGCAAGACTACTTGACCTCTGCGGCGGGGGACAAGCGGATGCCTGCCGCCCCGTCCGGGATGATCGCTCAGGCGCCGTAGACAGCCTGGCGTGCAATGCGCTCGGCATCGCCGGGATAGATCCCGAGGTCCTCGATGGCTACGTCGCGGTTCAGTCGCTGGATCTCGGCAACCGTGCGGTTGTAGAGAGCGCGCTTCTCGGCGGCGGAGCGGAGGTAGGCAACGATCTGCGTCATGGGTCGGCTCCTTTCCTGGTTGGCTTTGGCCCGTATCGTTGATCCCCATATGCTAGCGCTAACGGCGATCGACAATTGCCGGAACAGGAAAGCAGCCTTGCGTTTTCTGCAACGCAGCAAAAGGGCCGGCACGCCTCGCGCACCGGCCTGATTTCTTTATAGAAAGTTGGGCAGGCTCACTCGGCCTGCGAGATCCGACCGTCGGTGTAGGGCGTGTAGGGGCTGTTCTCGGAGAGATAGCTCGCCGCCACCTCCTCCAGCCCTGGGCCGTAGTCGTAGGCGTTCATCGCGTTCGTGGCGAACATGGCGTAGCCGTCGCCGCCCCCGCGCATGAAGTTGTTGGACACCACGCCATAGGTCGCCTCGGGATCGAGCGCCTCCCAGGTGCCGTCCATGTCGACCTCGGCCGAGACGATGCGGCTGGCGGGCTCGGCCTCGGGATCCCAGGTGAAGCGGAGACCGGCCACCTGCGGGAAGCGGCCCGCGCCCTCCTCGACCTGGCTCACGCCGTTTTCCAGCGCGGCGAGCACGTCCGCACCCGAGAGCTGGAAGGTCGCCAGCGTGTTCTGGAAGGGCAGGACCGTGAAGACCTCTCCCATCGTCACCTCGCCCGCGTCGATCGAGGCGCGCAGGCCGCCCCCGTTGGCAATGGCGATCTGGATGCCCTGGTCGGCCACGCGGTCGAGCATCGCGTCTGCCACGAGGTTGCCCATCGGGCATTCCATGGCGCGGCAGACCGTCCGGTCGCCCTCGATGAACTCGGTGGTCTCGCCCACGACCTCGGCCATCGCCTCCTCGATCGGGCCGGCAAGCTCGGCCACGCGGTCGGCGATCTCGGCGTCGGGCTCCACGCTCGCGTCGAGCAGCATGACGTCGCCCGAGGCGCCTGTCACGTTGCCCGCGTCGTCGAATTCGAGCGTCAGGTGGCCGAGATACTTCGAGTAGGCGTAGGCCTGCACGATCGGCACCTCGACGCCCTCGGGGTTCTCGACCATCATCGGATAGGGCCCCTGTGCGTCCTCGTCGCTGTTGGACATCAGCGTATGCGAATGGCCGCCCACGATGGCGTCGATTCCGGTCACCGCCTCCGCAATACGCATGTCGGCAGGCAGGCCCACGTGGGTCAGCGCGACGATGATGTCCACGCCCTGCTCGCTCAGCGCGTCCACGTCGCCCTGAAGCGAGTCGATCTCCTCGCGGAAGATCACGTCGCCGGGAGAGGAGATCTCCATCGTGTCGCGCGTCAGCGCCGAGACGATGCCGATCTGCACGCCGTTGACGTCGAGCACGACGCTGTCGCCCACGCGGCCGTCGAGCGCGGGGCTCTGACTCACGTCGAGGTTGCCGGAGACGACGGGGAAGGAGACTTCGTCCAGCAGCGGCAGCAACCCCTCGGGACCGTTGTTGAACTCGTGGTTGCCGAGCGCCATCGCGTCGAAGCCGATCGCCTCCATGAACTCGCCGGCTGCCGCCCCGCGGTAGGTCGTGAAGAAGAGGCTGCCCTGGTACTGGTCGCCCGCGTCGAGGACGATGACGTTCTCGCCGTCCAGTTCCGCACGCTTCGCCTCCACGGCCGAGGCGATCCGCGCCACGCCGCCGAAGCATTCGCCCGCCGCGTCGTCCTCGGCCGGGCAGGTCGAGTCGAAGCGGTTGATGGGCTGGATGCGGCTGTGCAGGTCGTTGATGTGAAGAATGTGCAGCGTGGTCTCCGCCGCTGCCGGCGCGGTCATCGACAGACCGGCCAGGATCGCGGTGGATCCGAGAGTGCGTGCGAGCATTTGAGGCTCTCCCCTGGGTGTTGGACGGCCGTCAGACTGGCGGGCCGCGAGGACCAAGTAAAGCGACTTCGTGACGGCAATGTAACGGTGTACGAGAACTTGACGCGGGCGCCGCGGCGGGCGATCTGGGCGGTCATGCGCATCTACAAGATCCTGCGCCCGGCCGAATGGACCGAACTCGAGCGGGCGGGCGAGACTGCCGGCGCGCCGGTGGACGTGTCCGACGGGTTCGTCCATTTCTCCACCGCCGACCAGGTCGCCGCGACGGCGGCGAAGCACTTCGCGGGCGAGGACGGGCTGATCCTCGCGGCCTTCGAGGCGGACGACCTCGGGCCGGCCCTTAAGTGGGAACCCTCAAGGGACGGGGCGCTGTTCCCGCATCTCTACGGGCCGCTTCGCCGCGCCGACGTCCTCTGGCACGCGCCCCTGCCGCTCGAAGACGGCACGCATGTCTTCCCACGGGGGCTCTGACGCGCATGTGGGAACGCTTCGGCCTGTCGGTCATGCAGAAGATGGAGCCCGAGCGCGCCCATGCGCTGGCGCTCGCGGCGCTCAGGACGGGGATGCTGCCGCTGAAGGGCCCCGTGACCTCGCCGCGGCTGGCCATGACGCTCGCGGGGCTGCCCCTGGCCAACCCGGTCGGGCTCGCCGCGGGCTTCGACAAGAACGCGGAGGCGGTCGCGCCCCTCGGCCGCGCGGGCTTCGGCTTCATCGAGGTGGGCGGCGTCACGCCGCGCGCGCAGGCCGGGAACATGCGGCCACGCCTTTTTCGCCTCACGGAGGATGCCGGGGTCATCAACCGTTTCGGCCTGAACAACGAGGGCATGGACGCCATCGCGGAGCGGCTGGCCAAGTCGCCGCGCCAGGTGCCCGTGGGCCTCAATCTCGGAGCCAACAAGGACAGCCCGGATCGCGCGGCCGATTACGCGCAGGTGCTTGCGCGCTGCGGCCCGCATCTCGACTTTGCCACCGTCAACGTCTCCTCCCCGAACACCGAGCGTCTGCGAGAACTGCAGGGGCGCGCGGCGCTCGAAGGGCTTCTCGCCGGCGTGATGGAGGCGAACGCGAGCCTCGCTCGCCCGCTGCCGGTCTTCCTCAAGATCGCGCCCGACCTCGACGACGATGCGCTGGCCGAAATCGCGGGCGTCGCGCAGAAGGCCGGCATCGCGGCGATCGTGGCCACGAATACCACCTTGTCGCGCACCGGCCTGACATCCCGTCACCGCGCTGAGACCGGCGGCCTGTCGGGCCAGCCGCTGTTCGAGGCGAGCACGCGGGTGCTGGCGAAGCTCTACCGCGTGACGGGGGGCGCGATGCCGCTCATCGGCGTCGGAGGGGTGGCCACCGCCGATCAGGCGTGGGAGAAACTGCGCGCTGGTGCGAGCGCGGTGCAACTCTACACCAGCCTCGTCTACGGTGGCATCACGCTGGGCGCCCGGATCGCGGAGGGGCTCGACACGCGCCTCGGAGCGGAGGGAAAGACCCTGGCGGAAGTCAGAGGAACGGGGGTGGACGAATGGCTCTGACGCTCTGGCACAATCCGCGCTGCGCGAAGTCGCGGGCGGCGCTGGCGCTCCTGCGCGAGCGCGGTCACGAGCCGCACCTGCGCCTCTACCTGAAATCGCCGCCGATCGAGGCCGAGATCGTCGAACTCCTGCGCCGCCTGCAGGTCCCGGCCATCGGCCTGATCCGCACGAAGGAGCCGGCCTTCCGCGACCTCGGCCTCGCCGACGCGGACGACGGAGCACTGGTGGCCGCCATGGCCGCACATCCGATCCTGATCGAGCGCCCGATCCTCGACGACGGCAGCCGCGCCGTGATCGGCCGTCCGCCGGAGGCGATCCTCGAGCTGATCTGATCCAATTTTCTGACAAGTATCGAAAACTGCAATCATCCGGACGAATGATCGCCCCCGCCCCCGGCGCGTTCCAGCGCCGGGTACCGGGCGCCCAGTGTCACCCCCCGCAGGACGAAGAGCCCGATCAGTGCCGCCCAGAGTCCGTGATTGCCGTAGGCGGGCACGAGGACCGCGACGAGCGCCACGTATCCCGCGAAGCTCACCGCCATCATGTTGCGCATGTCGCGCGTGCGCGTGGCCCCGATGAAGATGCCGTCCAGCATCCACGACGCCCAGCCCGCGAGCGGTGCCAGGACCATCCACGGCAGATAATCGCGCGCCGCCTGCCGCACGCCCTCGGCCGTGGTCATGAGGTCGATCAACGCCCCGCCTCCGGCCAGGAAGGTTGCGGCCATGAAGAGGCAGACCACCATCCCCCAGATACTCGTCAGCACCGCCGCGCGCCTCAGCCGCGCCACCGCCCGCGCGCCCGTGGCCTGACCCACCAGCGCCTCCGCGGCGAAGGCGAAACCGTCCATGGCGTGGGCCGTGACGTGGACGAACTGGATCAGCACCTGGTTGGCGGCGAGCGCCACGTCGCCGAAATCCGAGGCGAGGAACATGAACGAGGTGAAGGCCCCAAGCAGCAGCAGCGACCGGATCATGATGTCCACGTTGACTGCCGCCATCCGCCAGAGCCGCGCCCGGTCGAGAACGCGCGACCAGTCCCGCCACGCGGGCACGCCGAAGGCGGCGCGACAGAGCCACAGGCCGAGGACGAGCCCGCTCCACTCGGCGACGAAGGTGCCCCAGGCCACACCCGCCACGCCCATGTCGAGGCCGAGGACCAGCGCCACCGACAGCACGATGTTGAGCCCGTTCTGGAACAGCTGCAGCGCCAGCACCGCGCCCGTCCGCTCCTGGGCGATGAGCCAGCCCATGATGCCGTAGATCGCGATGGCGGCAGGCGCCGAGAAAATCCGGATCGCGAGGTAGGTGGAGACCAGCGCCTCCACCTCCGCACTCGCCGGCGAGAGCCGGAGCGCAGCGGCGAAGAGTGGTACCTGCAGGACGATAAGCGCAAGCCCCGCACCCGCCCCGATCAAGAGGACCCGCGTCAGAAGCGCGGCGACTTCCGCCGCGTCCCGGGCGCCGAGCGCCTGGGCGGCCAGGCCCACGGTGCCCATGCGGAGGAACCCGAAGGCCCAGTAGACCGTGGTCAGGATCGCGGCGCCGAGGCCCACGGCCCCGATCGGCACCGGGTCGCCCAGCTGGCCGACCACGGCGGTGTCCACGATGCCGAGAAGCGGGATGGTCGCGTTCGACAGCACCACCGGCACCGCGATCCGGACGACCCGTCCATGCGTGAGCGGTGCGGCGTCATGGACCGCGTGCGCGCTCACCCGCCCTGTCCGTCGCCGGCATCGTCCGCAGCCTCGTCGCGGCGCGGCATCAGGAAGTGCCCCGTCGCCTGCGCGAACAGACGCTGCCGGTTGTCCTGCCAGGCCTCGACGTGGACGCTCGCGTAGCGCCGGCCGGAACGGTTCACCCGCGCCCGCGCATAGGCGTCGCGCGGCAGGCCCGAGCAGGTAGTCCACGGTGAAGTCGATGGTCTTGGGCAGCCGCGGCAGCGCCTCGGGCGACAGGGTCTCGACGTCGAGCCGGCCGCTCTCGATGTCGTCCCAGAGCATCTGGAACGACAGCTCGTTGATCGCAGTCACCTCGAGAAAGGAGGCGATGGCGCCCCCGTGCAGCGCCGGCAGCAGCGGGTTTCCGATCCGGCTGTCGTCGTAGGACATGACCGCCGTCAGTTCGTCACCGCGCCGGTCGAAGGAAATTCCCATGAATCCGATGTAGGGCACCCCCTCCACCAGAGTGCGAAGAGCCCTGTCGCGGCGATGCTTGACCACCTGCACAGGCTCGGGCGGGCGGCGCGCGCTCATGCGCCGCCCCCCTGCCGCTCCACCGTGAAGGCGCCGGTCGCGGCGGCCACGGGGCGGCTCTCGTCCGCGTCCCAGGCCTCGGCCCGGACGAAGGCGACCGAACGCGTAACGTGGTAGCACATAGCGCGCGCCGTGATCCGCTCGCCCGACTGCGCGGGGCGCATGTAGTCGATCCGGAGGTCTATCGTCGCCGTCGCCGCCAGGGCCTCGGGGCGGCTCATCACCGCCGCGCCGCCGCACGTGTCCATCAGCGCCGAAACCGCGCCGCCGTGGACCACGCCCGTCCGCGGCTCGCCCACCAGCCGCGCGTCCCACGGCATGGAGATCACGGCCAGCCCGTCGCCGATCTCCTCCAGCCGCATCCGGAGCGCTCGCGAGAACGGGATGGCCTCGATGAACTGCCGCGCGATCCGTGCCTTGTCCGCGCCGCGCCCGCCGCCTTCCGGTGCCCTTTCCGCGCCTTCGCCCGTCATGTCGTTCAGTCCCTTGAGTTACCGGCCCAGACATCGCGCCATGGCCGCCCGGGCGCAAGCCCGACGTGCCTCCGCCGCTTTGCTGCCCCGTCGCGCGGTGCTACACGTGTGAGGCAGTTCGCGGAGGGGACGGCAATGACCGCGGAGAGGCTCGGTTTCAAGCAGATGTGCGCACGCTTCGACGTGACGCCGCGCACGCTGCGCCACTACGAATACATCGAGCTACTGTTCCCGGAGCGCGAGGGACGCGCGCGCTTCTACGGCCCGCGCGAGATCGCCCGGATGACGTTGATCCTGCGCGGGCGCCGCTTCGGCTTCTCGCTTGAGGAGATCCGGCAGTGGTTGGAACTCTACGACGCCGATCCCGAGGGCCGCCTCCAGCGCGACAAATGGCTGGAACTCGCCGACCGACAGTTGCGGGAGCTCCAGGATCGGCGGCGCGAACTGGACGAGGTCATCGCCGAGCTTCAGGCGCTGAGGGACGATACGGCGCAGGTCAACGAATGAGGCGCGGTCTCGGCCAAAGTGACGCAACGTTCTCTTTACGTAAACGTCATTCAATCTTGTATGATCGGGTTCGAGACGGCACACAGCCAGCCAATTCGCGCAACCGCCGCTGATCTGGATACCTCGATGACCGACGACACCCTGACCATCCGCGAGATGTGCGAGGCGTTCGACGTAACGCCCCGCACCCTTCGGTTCTACGAGTCCAAGGAACTGCTCTTCCCCCGCCGCGACGGGCAGAAACGCCTCTTCACACGCCGCGACCGCGCGCGGCTGACGCTGATCCTGCGCGGCAAGCGCTTCGGCTTCTCGCTGGAGGAGATCCGACAGCTCTTGGACCTCTACTATGTGGGCGATCAGCAGGCGACCCAGCTCTCCGCCACGCTTGGACTGGCCCGCGATCGTCTCGTCGACATGGAGCGCAGGCGCGCTGACCTCGACGCCGCCATCGGCGACCTCAGAAACCAGATGCGGATGGTCGAGGACATGCTGGCCACCGTCGGCCGCGTGGCCGACGCCGCGGAATAGCGAACGGGACGGGAGGAACGACGATGCCCAGCTACATCGCCCCCACCAAGGACATGCAGTTCATCCTGCACGACGTGCTGAAGATCGCGGAGGCCGGGATCGCGGGCTATGCCGATCTCGACCGCGACTTCACCGCGGCCATCCTCGAGGAGGCCGGCAAGATCAGCGCCGAGGTGCTGTTGCCACTGAACCCGGTGGGCGACCGGCAGGGCTGCCGCCTCGAGAACGGGGTCGTCTACACGCCCGACGGTTTCCGCGACGCCTTCGAGCAGATGAAGGAAGGCGGCTGGCCCGCCATCGACATGCCCGAGGAATACGGCGGCCAGGGCCTGCCGTATGTGATGAACACCGCCGTGGGCGAGATGTTCTCGGCCGCGAACCAGGCTTTCACCATGTACCAGGGCCTGACCCACGGCGCGGCCTCCACGATCTTCGCCCACGGGACGGCGGAGCAGAAGGCGAGGTGGCTGCCGAAGATGGTCTCGTGCGACTGGACCGGCACCATGAACCTGACGGAGCCCCATTGCGGCACCGACCTGGGGCTGATGCGCACCAAGGCCGAGCCGCAGGCGGATGGCACCTACCGCATCACCGGCCAGAAGATCTTCATCTCGGCGGGCGACCACGACATGGCCGAGAACATCGTCCATCTCGTGCTGGCCAAGATCCCGGGCGGCCCAGACGGCATCAAGGGCGTCTCGCTCTTTATCGTGCCGAAGTTCCTGGTGAACGACGACGGAAGCCTCGGCCCCCGCAACGGCGTCTCCTGCGGCAAGCTCGAGGAGAAGATGGGCATCCACGGCAACGCCACCTGCGTGATGAACTACGACGGCGCCACCGGCTGGCTGCTGGGGCAGGAACACAAGGGCATGCGGGCCATGTTCCTGATGATGAACGAGGCCCGGCTCGGCGTCGGCATGCAGGGCGTGGCGCAGGCCGAGG
>CAZUVG010000045.1:0-11666 GCA_964623765.1 uncultured Roseicyclus sp. | reverse complement strand
GAAGTAGTCGCCGATCTTGCCCAGGAGGCTCAGCTCCTCGAAATTGTCCGAGGTCAGGCCGCGCAAGGGGAAGATCTGGAAGTAGGATCCGCCCGCGAACAGGACCAAAAGCAGGATCGCGAAAAGGAAACCGGGGATCGCGTAGGCCACGATGATGATGCCCGAGGTCACGGTGTCGAAGCGCGTGCCATCCCGCACCGCCTTGCGGATGCCGAGCGGGATGGAGACGAGATAGGCGATCACGGTGGACCAGAGGCCCAGAGTGATCGAGACCGGAAGCTTCTCGATCACGAGTTCGATGACCGAGATCGAGCGGAAGTAGCTCTCGCCGAAGTCGAAGCGCATGTAGTCCCACATCATCAGGCCGAAGCGCTCGAGGCCGGGGATGTCCTCGGCCGCGCATTCCTCCGCGTCGAGGTCGGGTTCGCCCTCGTAGCCTTCGGCGCAGACGATGCGGGCGAAGTTGAACTGCACGCGCAGCTCGTCGAGGAACTGCGGCGGAAGGCCCCGCGCGCCCTGGTAGCTGTCGTCGACCTCGGAGGCCTGCGCGCTCTCGTCGCCGCCGCCGGAGATGCCGGCGAAGGCGTCGCCTTCCCCCTCGAGCTGGGCGAGTACCTGCTCGACCGGTCCGCCGGGGACGAACTGGGTCAGCGCGAAGTTGATCAACATGATCCCGAGCAGCGTCGGGATCATGAGCGCAAGGCGTCTGAGGATATAGGCGCCCATACCGGGTTAAAGCACCCCCTGCTCGCGGAGTTCCGCCGCGGCCTCGGGATCCACCCACCAGAAGTCGAGGAAGCCGATGCCGTAGGGCGGAAGCTCCTCGGGATGGCGGTAGTGGTTGTAGTAGGCGACCCAGGCGCTGTCGTTGAACCATTGCGGCACGCGGATCCGATGCCCGCGCAGCACCCGGTCGAGGGCGCGCGTCGCCGTCTCCATCTCTTCCCGCGTCTCGGCGCGGATGACGACCTCCAGAAGCTCGTCGACACCCTCGTCGGCGAGGCCCGCGACGTTGAAGAGCGCCTCGTCCGCACCGATCGAGCCGAAATACTGGCGCAGGCCCGTGCCCGGCTCGTAGCCCATCGGGAAGTGGTCGGTGATGATGTCGAAATCGGCGTCGCGCTGGCGCTGGCTGAACTGCGCACCGTCCACGCGGTTCATCCGCGCGTTGATGCCGATGGCTCGCAGGTTTTCCACGTAGGGGTTGATGATCCGGTCGAAGAGGGGGCCGGCGTTCAGGAACTCCACGTCGAGCGTCTCGCCCGCCTCGTTGCGCAGGAGCCCGTCGTCTCCGGGCGCCCAGCCGGCCTCCTGCAGGAGACGCGTGGCTGCCCGCGCGGAGCGACGGTCGAAGGCGCGGTCGGCATCCGACGGCGGGAAGGTGAAGGGCGTGTCGGTGAAGACCTCCTCGGGGATCATGCCGCGGAAAGGTTCGAGCACGGCAAGCTCTTCCGGCGGGGGCAGACCCTCGGCCTCGAGATGCGTGTTCTCCCAGAAGCTGTCGATGGGCGAATAGAGCCCGTAGAACAGGGTCTGGTTGGTCCATTCGAAGTTGAACATGAGCCCGATCGCCTCGCGCACGCGGGCGTCCTGGAACTTCTCCTGGCGCAGGTTGAAGACGAAGGACTGACCGGAGGCGATGATACCCTGCGGGATTTCCTCGCGGATCACGATGCCCTGCCGCAGGCGCGGGAAGTCGTAGCTTGTCGCCCAGTTCTGCGAGGAGTTCTCCTGCCGGAACAGGTAGTTTCCGGCGGTGAAACCCTCGAAGGCCGCGATCGCGTCGGCATAGTATTCGATGCGGATACGGTCGAAGTTGTGCCGCCCCTGGTTGATGGCGAGGTCCCAGCCCCAGTAGTCGGGATTGCGCTCGAAGACGACCGAACGGCCGGGATCGACCTCGCCGAGGATGTAGGGCCCGGACCCGGTCAGCGGCTCCAGCCGGCTCTCGTCGAAGTCGAGCCCGCTCGCCTCGTGGCTCGCGCGGCTGAAGACGGGCAGCCCGCCCGCCGCCTCGATCCGCCCGCGCAGCTGGCTGTCGGGGTTGAAGTCGAAGCGGATGTGCCGCTCGTCCAGCACCTCGGCGCCGGCGATGGTATTGGGCAGGTTGGCGCGGAACGACGGCAGCCCCTCGTCGCGCAGGATCTCGTAGGAAAACAGCACGTCATCGGCGGTCACGGGCGTCCCGTCCGAGAAGGTCGCCTCCTCCCGGATCGTGAAGATCGCGTAGGACCGGTCCTCGGGGTATGCGATGGTCTCGCAGAGCAGGCAGTAGGATTGCCCGATCGTGTCGAGCGTGCCTTCCAGCATCGACTCGAAGAAGATCGACGACAGGACCGCCGGGTTGCCCTGGTTGGTGTAGGGATGGAGCGAGTCGAACGAGCCGCCGGCGCTCGACCAGGAGAACGACATCTCGCCGCCGCGGGGCGCGTCCGGGTTGACGTATCCGAGGTGCTCGAAATCGGCGGGGTACTTCAGGTCCGAGAGGTCGAAGGTCGCAACGGCATGGGTCACGATCAGATCGCCTTCCTGCTCCTGTCCCGACGCCGGCAGTCCGCCCAGCGCCCAGATCAGGGCCGCACCGGCCATCGGGAGCGCCGCGGCGCAGGACATGGCGCGGTCCCGTTTCCGGGAAACGAGTGCGCGCGCGGCGACTTTGCGGGGGTCGATCGTGCGGTCGGGCATCGGCATCTCCAGGCTCGTCCGGGGTCGATACCCACAGATGTGGGCCGGATCACGTTAGAGACCAGCCCCGCGGGCGTTCAAGACGAGATTGCGTGAGCCAGCGGTGATGCGCCGCCAAGGCGGCGTTCTGCATCGAAAAGCGGCGGAAATCTCTTGCAAGAGATTTACCACGCCCTTGCAAGGGCGTTGCCAGAGCCTTGCAAGGCTCTGGCGCGCGGATCAAAGCGAGATTTCCAATCCTCGACAGTCTTCGGCGTCAGTTCCCGATGGTGTCGAGATAGGCGATGAGGTTGGCGCGATCCTCGACATCGCGCATCCCGGCGTAGGCCATGGCAGTGCCGGGCGCGTAGCCGCGCGGGTTCTCGATGAAGCCGGAAAGATTCTCGGGCGTCCAGTCGCCACCCATGGATGCCAGCGCATCGGAATAGTTGAACCCGTCCACCGCAGCCTTCGGGCGGTCCACCAGGTCGTAGAGGTGCGGGCCGACGCCGTTTTGGCCGTCCGCCAAAGCATGGCACGCCTGGCACTGGCGCCACAGACTCTCGCCCGCTGCCGGATCGGCGCTTGCGTACACGTCCGCGAAGGCGACCTCGACGACCTCCTCCTGGGCGGCATCTTCCTCGGCCTCGGCGGTCTCGTCGATGATGACGTAGCCGCGCGCCTGGTCCTCGGGGGCCCTGACGGCGTAAAGCCCTTCGGCTGCCCAGCCCCCCAGCAGGAAGATCAGGAGCGCGCCGCAAAGCGCACCGAAGGCCTTGGTGATCGTCATCGTATCAAGCATGGGTCACCCACTCACGTCGCGATTCCGCGGACATGTAGGGTGTTTCCCCCGACGAGGGCAAGGTGTAGGAGCGCGACGAAACGCCCAACCGTGACGGATGGTTTCGCGATGACGAACCGAATCGCCTTTCAGGGGGAACCCGGCGCCTACTCGCATCAGGCCTGTCATGCCGCTCGGCCGCAGCTCGAGGCCCTGCCCTGCCCGACCTTCGAGGCGGTGATCGACGCCGTGCGCTCGGGCGAGGCGGAGCAGGCGATGCTCCCGGTAGAGAACACGACCTACGGGCGGGTTGCGGACATCCACCGACTGCTGCCGGAATCGGGACTGCACATCGCGGACGAGGCCTTCGTGCGGGTGCACATCAATCTTCTAGCCGTGCCCGGTGCGGCGCTGCCGGATGTCAAGGAGGCATGGTCGCATCTCGTCCTCCTGCCGCAATGCGCCCGATTCCTGCGGGAGCACGGCATCGCGGGCCGCGTGAGCCCAGACAACGCGCGCGCCGCCAGGGACGTCGCGGCATGGGGCGATCCTTCGAAGGCCGCGCTCGCCTCGGAACTCGCCGGCGAGATCTACGGCCTCGACGTGCTCGCCCGCCACATCGAGGATCACGACAGCAATACCACGCGCTTCCTCATCATGACGCGCGAGCCCGACATGACCCGCCGGGCCGAGCACATGATGACCACATTCGTCTTCCGTGTCCGCAACATTCCCGCCGCGCTCTACAAGGCGATGGGGGGGTTTGCCACGAACGGCGTCAACATGACGAAGCTCGAGAGCTACATGGTCGACGGCTCCTTCACCGCGACGCAGTTCTACGCCGACATCGAGGGCCATCCCGACGACCCTGCGGTGCGCCGCGCGCTGGAGGAGCTCGACTATTTCACGAGCTACCTCAAGATCCTCGGCACCTACCCCGCAGACCCGGCACGGGACTGACGCCAGCGACATGAGCGACCGCACCGCCCCGAGCCTTCCTGCCACGAACCCGCTCCGCGGGATCGCGCTCAAGATCGCGTCGGTCTGCATCTTCGTCGCCATGGCCTCGCTCATCAAGGCAACGTCCGGGCAGGTTCCGCCCGGCCAGGCGGTGTTCTTCCGCTCGACCTTCGCGGTGCCGGTCATCGTGGCCTGGCTCGCGCTGCGCCACGAGTTGCACGTGGGCCTGAAAACGAAGAACCCCATGGCCCATGTCTGGCGTGGGCTCGTGGGGACGAGCGCGATGGGCCTCAGCTTCACCGGCCTCGGGCTCCTGCCGCTGCCCGAGGTGACGGCGATCGGCTATGCCGCGCCGATCCTCGTCGTCGTCTTCGCCGCGATGTTCCTCGGCGAGCAGGTGCGCGCCTTCCGCCTGTCGATGGTCGCGCTGGGCCTCGCGGGCGTGCTCGTCGTCCTGTCGCCACGGCTGCAGGTCGACCCTGCCACGGCCGGCGCAGGCGAGACGCTGGGCGCGGTGGTGGTCCTGCTCGCTGCCGTCTGCGCGGCGCTCGCGCAGGTATTCGTGCGCAAGATGGTCGCGACCGAAAGCACGGCGGCCATCGTCTTCTACTTCTCCCTGACGGCCTCGGCCCTGTCGCTCCTGACGCTTCCCTGGGGCTGGGCCTGGCCCCCGCTCTGGGCCTTGGGGCTGCTGGTGCTCGCCGGCCTGCTCGGCGGCGTGGGACAGATCCTCCTGACCTCCTCCTACCGGCACGCAGACGCCTCGCTGATCGCGCCCTTCGAGTACACCTCGATGCTGCTCGCCATCCTCGTGGGCTACACCGTCTTCGCCGAGGTGCCGACCCGGACCATGCTGATCGGGGCGGCGATGGTCGTGACGGCCGGCGTCGCCATCATCCTGCGCGAGCGGCAACTGGGCCTCCAGCGCGGCAGGCAGCGTGAAACCGGGCCGAGCAAGCCGTTCTGATCCTCGGATTCTCCTAGACCCGCGCCTGCCGCCAGTCGCGCTCGACCGCCTCGCCGTGACGCAAGACGAAACCCTCGATGCGCTGCAGCGCCTGTCCCCGGGCGAGCTTCAGCGACTGCAGGATCAGACGCGCCGACAGGCCGCGCGCCCGCATCTCCAGCGTGATCTCGACACGGGTCGCAACCGGCGAGAGCGCCCGGAACGTCGAGAGGTAGCTGCACTCCATGCCGCCGATGCGGCTGTCGACGGCGCAACTCTCGAAGGGCGCGATGGCGGCAATATGCGCCTCCAATGGATGGGCCGCGCCCCGGACCTGCACCGTTCCGCGCCAACCCGCGCCTGGGCGCACCTCGCGCCAGTCGCCGACACGCTGCAGTGCGGCACCCTTCTCGGCCAACTGCGCCTCGAGTGCGGCGAAGTCGGTAAAGCCCGCCCACGCGGCTTCGAGCGGGGCCGAGACGTCCGCGGTCACCTGGAACTTCATGTCGCGTCCCACCCGGGAACAGGCGGCAAGGCAGCGTCGGCGTCCAGCCGGTCGGCCAGCCATTCGCGCATCAGGAAATGCGCGATCGCGCCCTCGCGCGCGCCAGAGATGTCGGGATGCCGGCCCATGAAGACCTCCAGCATCTCCGAGCGCTGAAGCCAGCGTGCATCCTGCAGTTCGACCGGGTCGAGGGTGATCTCCGTCGTCTCGGCGATGCCGTGGCAGCCCAGCATCAGCGAGGCCGGGAACGGCCATGGCTGGCTGGCGAGATAGCGCACGGGGCCGACGACGAGTCCCGCCTCTTCGAAGACCTCGCGGCGGACGGCGGCCTCCACCGTCTCGCCCGGCTCCACGAACCCGGCCAGCAGCGAATACATGCGCTCGGGCCATTGCGGCGCGCGGCCGACGAGGACGCTGTCGCCGTGGGTTACCAGCATGATCACGACGGGGTCCGTGCGCGGAAAGTGACGCGCGCCGCAGGCAGGGCAAGCCCGCTGCCATCCCGCCTCGGCAGGCTCGGTCCCCGCGCCGCAGCGGGCGCAGAAGCGGTGGGTCGCGTGCCACTGGAGCAGCCCGCGCGCGGTGGCGGCAAGCTCGGCGTCGCGCGGTGCCAGCATCGTCATCACCGACCGCAGTTCGGCGAAACCTGCCCCCTTCGACCCTTCGGCCGGGTGATGCTGCACGCTGCGGTCCACGAAGCCGCCGACCTGTGCCTCGTCGATGTCGTCCGGAACCCAGGACGAGACATCCGCCGCGAAGAGCGGGACGCCGGCCGCGTCGAGGCCGAGGAAGACGGGCGTCTCCGCCGCCTCGGCCAGAACCGGATGATCCGCGCTGCGGAAAGCGAGCCCGGTCGTGTTTGGGATCCCTGCCATGAGCGGCTTGCCGCGCCAGACGGGCAGGATGCCCGCCCCGTCCGCGCGCGCAGCGGCAAGCGCCGCCTCATCCAGGCGGAGGTGCGCAGCCCGGTCGAGACCCGAGGCCCCGAAGACCACATGACAGGCATCGCGCATGCTGTTATCCCCGTGTGGCGAAGTTGCCAGTCACTATGGCCCTTAGGCCACATTTCCGGCCGGCCGCCTCAATTTTTCCAAGAAGTCTCGATTTGAGTGTTTTGGCAAGGCTCTGTTTCGTGTTGGTTTTTTCGTGCGGTCAGGGGAGGTGCAATGACGATCTGCGGCGACTTCGTGAAGGTGCTGGACAACCCTCCGGAGGGTGTGGCGCGCCTGCACCTGCGCCTGCTCGCCACCAGCGATCTTCATGCCTACCTCCTTCCCTACGACTATTACACCGACCGGCGCGACGACGGGGTCGGCCTGATCCGCATCGCGGGCCTGGTCGCGGCCGCGCGGGCCGAAGCGCCGAATTGCATCCTGCTCGACAACGGCGACACGCTGCAAGGGGCCCCGCTGGGCGATGTCGCGGCCGAATGGATGGTGCCGAACGGGGAGCAGCACCCGATGATCGCCGCGATGAACGCGATCGGTTACGACGCGGCGACGCTCGGCAACCATGATTTCGACTTCGGGGTGGACAGGCTCCTGTCCATGATCGTGCCCGCGCGGTTCCCGGTTGTCCTGGGCAACGTCCACCGCGGGCCGCACGGCCAGCCGTTCCTGCCGGAACGCGTGATTCTCGAGCGACGGATGCGCGACCGGGAGGGCCGGATGCAGACGCTCCGCATCGGCGTCACCGGGGTGCTGCCGCCACAGACCGCACAATGGAACAGGGCGATCCTGAACGGCGCTCTCGACTTTTCCGACACCGTCGCCGCCGCCGCCCGCGAGACTGACGCACTGCGCGCCGAGGGCGCCGACCTCGTGGTCGTCCTCGCCCATACCGGGTTCGAGGCCGATTCACCGGATGCCGCGCACCACCTCGGCGCCGAGAACACCGCCGCCGCGATCGCGGCGCTTCCGGGCGTGGATGCCGTCGTCTCCGGCCATACGCACGAGGTGCATCCACCCGAGGATACGCTTGAGGACATGCGCGAAGATTCCGGCGCACGGGTCGCGCTGGTGCAGCCCGGCAGCCGGGGCTCCCATCTCGGCTGCATCGACCTCGCGCTCGAGCGGCGCCCGGTGGCGGGCAAGGTTCAGGCCGCTTGGAAGGTCATCCGGTCCCGAACACGGAACCTGCCCGTCGAGGGCGGGGGCCTCGACCGCGCCGTGGCGCTGCGCAGCGTCCTCAGGAGACATCCCCAGCTGCGCCGGGAGGTGGCGCGCCAGCATCGCGAGACGCGCGGCTTCACCGACCGCGAGATCGGCGAGACGACCGTTCCGCTGGAGACCTACTTCAGCTTCCTCGCGCCCTGTGCCGCCACGCAGCTGGTTGCCGATGCGCAGCTTGCCGCCGGCCAGGCCGCGATCGCAGGCGAGAAGGACCTGCAGGGCCTTCGGATGCTCTCGGCCGTCGCACCGTTCCGTGCCGGTGGGCGGGCCGGGCCATCCAGCTACACCGACATTCCGCCGGGCCCCCTGCGCCTGCGCCATGCCCACGATCTCTACTGCTACCCCAATCTCCTGGCCATCCTACGAACCCGCGGCAGCGACCTGCGCTGCTGGCTGGAGCGGGCTGCCTCCGCCTTCCGGCAGATCGATCCCGAAAACCCCGCCCCCCAGGTCCTCGTGGACCAGAATTTCGCCTCCTACAACTTCGACCGGATCGACGGCCTCCTCTACGAGATCGACGTGAGCCGCCCGGCGCGCACGAACGCGGTGGGCGACCGGCTGTTCGAAACCGACGGCCGCGTGCGCAACATCCGCTACGCCGACGGCACGCCGGTCCGGCCGGAGGACGAGGTACTCGTCGTCACCAATGCCTACCGGGCTGCGGGCGGCGGGCATTTCCGCACCTGCCACGCTTCCGAGACGGTGCTGACGGGGTCCGATCCGCTGCGCGACCATGTCTCGCGATACGTGGCAGACGCCTCGGCACCGCTCGCCCCAAGGCCCGATCCCACCTTCCGCCTGTGCGGGTTCGGCAGGGCAGAGGTGATCTACGAAACCGGCCCCGGCGCTCTCAAGCATCCCGACCGGATCGCCGAGCTGGGCCTGACGCCGACGGACCAACGGCGCGACGGTTTCGTCCGATTCACGCTGCGCGGCTGACGCCGCCGACGCCCGCGCGCCGAGCAGTTTGCACAAATCTTTTGCACTTCGCCCGTATAGCGGGCAATCCTCTTCCGACGGGTAGCGCCCCGACCGCGCGCCATTGACGCCCGCACGGCACGGCGTCTGACTCGGGCGCGGCACGGGACGGCATGTCCGTCCGCACCGCGACAGCCGGCCCCTCGCGGCCGGCACCATTCAAGGAGGATGCCTTGCTCAACCGTCTGATTCCCCCCCTCGCCGCCGCGCTTGTCGCCGCGACGCCCGCGCTCGCGCAGGAGACCGAGATCCAGTTCGCACTCGACTGGCGGTTCGAGGGCCCGGCCGCCCCCTACTTCCTCGCCATCGACAACGGCCATTTCGCCGAAGAAGGCCTGGAGGTGGAGGTCACCGCGGGACAAGGCTCGCTCGATGCCATCCCGAAGGTCGCCTCGGGCGCCTTCCCGATGGGCTTCGCCGACATCAACAGCCTGATTCGCTTCCTCGACCAGAACCCGGGCGCGCCGGTGACGGCCGCCATGATGGTATACGACAACCCGCCCTTCGCCATCGTCGGCCGCGTGAGCCAGGGCATCTCGGGCATCGAGGATCTCGAGGGCTCCGTCCTCGGCGCGCCGCCGCCCGACGGCGCATGGGCGCAGTTCCCGATCCTCGCCGCCGTGAACGACATCGACGTCTCGACGATCACCGTGGAAGAGGTCGGTTTCCCCACCCGCGAGCCGATGCTGGCCGAGGGCAACGTCGACGCGGTCACGGGCTTCAACTTCTCCTCCTACCTCTCGCTCGCTCGTCTCGGCGTTCCGGAGGACGATATAACGACCATCCTCTTCGCCGAGCATGGCGTGGCGCTCTACGGCAACGCTGTGATCGTCAACACGAACTTCGCCGAGGAGAACCCCGAGGCCGTGACCGGCGCGCTCCGGGCCATCGCCAAGGGCTGGGCCGACGCGATCGCGGACCCCGAGGCAGGGGCCGCCGCCGTGCTGGAGCGCAACCCGGCCGGCGATCTCGAACTGGAGACGCGTCGCCTGCAGCTTGCCATCGATGGCAACGTCCTGACCGACTACGTCATGGACAACGGCATGGGCGGGATCGATCCCGACCGTATGGCGACCGCGCTGGAGCAGCTCGAACTGACCTACGACTTCCAGAACGAGCCGGACATGTCGCTCTACTACACCGACGCCTACCTGCCCGAGGCCGAGGTGCTGATGATCGCGCCGCAGTGATCGCGCGTTGAACGAGCGCTTCGCCCGGGGCACGGCGTGAGTGCGCGCCCCGGGCGTTCTCGTGAATGGCCCCTGCCGCCCCCCGTAGAAGGACGACGATGGCGACTTCACCCTACATGATCGAACTGCGCGAGGTCTCGCACGTCTACGAGACCAAGGCCGGTCCCCTGCCCGTGCTCGACAATCTGAACATGAAGGTGCCGGAAAACGCCTTCTGCGCCGTGGTAGGCCCCTCGGGCTGCGGCAAGTCCACGCTGACGCGGCTCGTGTCGGGGCTGATGAAACCCTCGGAAGGACAGGTCTGGCTGCACTCCAAGCTCGTGACCTCGCCGCGACCGACCGTGGGCATGGCCTTCCAGAATCCGGTGCTGCTGGAATGGCGCACCATCCTGGACAACGTCCTGTTGCCCATGGAGATCGTGAAGTCGCCCATGTCGAAGGCGGAGGCGGAGAAACGGGCGCGCCATCTCCTCGACCTCGTGGGCCTCGCGGGCTTCGAGGACAAGCGCCCCTCCGAGCTGTCTGGGGGGATGCGCCAGCGCGCGAGCCTCTGCCGCTCGATCATCCACAAGCCGGACGTCCTGATCCTCGACGAGCCCTTCGGCGCGCTCGACGCCTTCACGCGCGAGGATCTGTGGTGCACCATGCACGACCTGCGCGAGGAGGAGCCCTTCACCTGCCTTCTCATCACCCACGATCTGCGCGAGAGCGTCTTCCTCGCCGATCAGGTCCTGGTGATGTCGGGCCGTCCGGCAAATGCGCAGTACGTCCTCGACGTGGACATCCAGGGGAAGCGGGAACTCGACGATCTCTACACGCCGAAGGCCGTCGAGATGCTCGCCATTCTCCGCCACCAGATCCAGGTCGCGCAGGGGCGCGCCACCGATGCCGATGCGCCGAAGCCCGAACCAGCCCGGCCGAAGAAGCTCAGGCCAATTCCCGGAGCGATGTCATGAACGAATCCGCCCGCCGCTTCGTCGCGCCTGCCATCTTCATCGTGGCCATCATCGCGCTCTGGGAATGGGCCGTCTGGTTCAACGACCTGCCGGACTATCGCATGGCGAGCCCGTCGGACCTGGTTCCGCGCTTCGTGCAGTTCTGGGACCTGTTCCTCATCAAGTCGTGGGAGACCTTCTGGCGCACCGTCGTGGGCCTGATGCTCGCAGTCGTTGTCGGCACGGCCTTCGGCATGATCATGGGCTTCTCGCGCTTCGCCCGCGACGGGCTCTACCCGATACTCGTGGGTTTCAACGCGATCCCGAAGGCGACCGTCGTGCCGATCGTGGCGCTGATGTTCGTGGGCCAACACGACTTCAACACGATCCTGATCGCCTTCATGATCTCCTTCTTCCCGATCGCGGTCTCGGTCTCGATCGGCCTCTCGACGCTGGAGCCCGAGTACAGGGACATCCTGCGGAGCCTCGGCGCAAGCCAGGCCACGATCTTCTGGAAGATCGCCCTTCCCAAGACC
>CAZUVG010000044.1:5056-12016 GCA_964623765.1 uncultured Roseicyclus sp. | reverse complement strand
CGGGAAGAACTGCACGTCCTTGCCGGTCACTTCGGACATGTGGTCGAGGAAACCCGCCCACACTTCGGCGTAAACGGCCGGGTCCTCCACGGGCGTGTAGGCGAAGATCAGGGTGTCGGGGTCCACCCACTCGGACGAATCCTCGGGAATGTCGGCGATGAGATCTCCGTCATTGTCCACGTAGCGATCGTCGAGTGCGAACTCCGCTTCGGCCGGAAAGGCGACTGCGAGCGCAGCGAGCGCGGCAAGGGTGGCGAAGGTTTTCATGTTTATCCCCAAGATGTTGTGAGCCTTGCGTGGCGCTACCATCGTTGCGTGACGTTAGAATGACACCATGGCCCGAGCAGGCGACCGTCTCGCGTTCGGACTCTCATGTACGATCCCAGTGGTCCGCCGCGGCCGCCGTCGCGTTCGATCCGTTTCGGATCGTCCAGGCGGCATTTTTTTAAATGGAAATAGGCACGTTGTCGGACTCGCTTGACGCTCGCGCGCCAAGTGTCAATTCCCGGGTTTTCCGATCTGCAGCACCGACGCACGCGAACGGCGCAGGCGCACCCGGCAGTTGCGGATGAAAGCATGACCCAGGGCGCGAAGCCCCTCCGTCGCTCCGACGAGATACCGTGCCCGGTCGGCATTCGTTCCCGAAAGGCCGCGTTTGCCCTTCCTGTCTTGGAGATGCAGCAGCTGGGCACTCGCGATCACCGCCAGGTGGGTGAAGGCCTGCGGGAAATTTCCGAGAAACTCGCCTGTCTCCGGGTCGATTTCCTCCGAGTAAAGCCCGACATCGTTCGCCCTTTCCAGCAGACGCTCGAAAAGAGCGCGCGCCTCGTCGCCGCGTCCCGTCGCGAGGAGGGCGTCCACCAGCCAGAAGCTCGTCATCACGAACGCGCCCTCGCCGCCTTCGAGGCCGTCCTCGCAGAGATAGCGGTAGACGGCATCGTCGCGGCGCAGATCGCGCTCGACAAGACGGATCGTCGCGTCGATCACGCCCTCGCTCAGCGGAAGGCCGAGCAGGGGGATCTGAAGAAGCGCCGCGTCCGGGTACTGCGAGCCGAATGACTGCGCCAGAGCCGGCGGATCGCCGAAGCAGCCCTCCGCCTCGATAGCCACGAGGATCGCCTTCCGGTTCTCGCGCCAGCGGGGCCTGTCCCCCAGAAGCCGCGCAGCCCGGTCGAGCGTGACCCACGCCATCGCCTTGCCTTGCGTGAAGTGGCGCGGCGGGCCGCGCATCTCCCAAAGGCCGTGGTCCGGCATGTCCCAGGTGTCGCAGACATGTTCGGCGATTTCCGCCAGAAGCGCGCGCTCGTCCCGCCCGAGCCTGCCGCCCAGCTCGCGGCGCAAATGCGCCCAGTCGAGGAGTTCGCCGAAGACGTCGAGCTGGCGCTGTTCGGCGGCTCCGTTGCCCACGCGCACCGGCCGGCTGCCGGCGTATCCGGCAAGATGATCCAGTTCGTGCTCCGGCAGGAACGGATCGCCGTCGAGGCCATACATGATCCGCATTTCCGTGCCGGGTCGCAGGCAATGCTTCGAAAGGAACTCCGAGAAGCGGCGCCCCTCGCCACTGTAGCCGATAACCGACAGGCCGAAGAGCGCGAAGGTCGCGTCGCGCAGCCAGCAGAAACGGTAGTCCCAGTTCCGGCTGCCGCCGATCTCCTCGGGCAGCGAGGTCGTCGGCGCGGCGACGAGCGCGCCGGTCGGCGCGTAGGTCAGCAGCTTCAGCGTGATCGCGCTGCGCTGCACCGCCTCCGCGTAAGGGCCGCGATAGCGCGAGTATGCCGACCATTCGTGCCAGAAGGCGCAGGTCGTGTCGAAGGCCCCGTCAACCGACAGGCGCGGGTCGTGCAGGGGGGGCATCCGGGTCAGCACGGCATTGCGGCGCTCACCCGTGCACAGCGCGAATGTCGCCTCGATCCCGTCGCCGTCGGGCGCGGGCCTGACATCGGCCGCGCACCACAGCGTTGAGCCGTCCGCGAATTTCGCACCGTCCTCGACGATCTCGAAGCCGGGCGGCTCGAGGTCGAAGCCCGCGGACCGCGGCGCGAGGCGCATACGGACCTTCACCTCCCCCGAGACGCATTCGGCCCGGCGCACCAGCCATCCCGGCGCGGCGAGCGAGACGTAATCGTGCACGCCTGCCTCCCGCGTGCGGCCGACCGGCATGTAATCCAGCATGTCCAGCACGCCCGTCCCGGTCTCGAACCGGGTCCTAAGGATCGCCGTGTCGGGAAGGTAGGCACGGCTGATCCGGCGCGTGCCTTCCACTTCGACCTCCCAGGCACCGCCGCGGTGGTGGTCGAGCAGCCGGAAGAATGTCGGATCCCCGTCGAAGCGAAGCGGGGCGTACCAGTGGATGCCGGCATCCTTCGAGACCAGCGCCGCCCCGTGGCAGTCCCCGATCAGCGCGTAGTCGCGAATGGGCGTCGTTTCTGGTTTCGTGCCGTTCATCGCGCCGCGCTCCTCTCCGGCTTGGGATCCTGCCGACGCCAGTCCACGGCCCGGGACGACGAAGGTATCCCAAAGCACCGCCGCCACGACCGGATCAGCCTGCGACACCCTACTGGAGCGTCGGCAACGACCGGCAAAGGCGCGGCGGCCGGTTCGATTGTCGTTGCCCCGGTCCTGCTGCCGATCACGCGTACCTTCCGGCTCGGGTTTCCGCCGCAACCTGTACGTCGATCCCCGATGAACGACGCCGGTTCCCGTCCGGACGTCCGCCGGGCGAGGGATTTCGTGCCGGCCACCGCGGATGACCGTTCCCCGACGCGCATCTGGTCGGGCGGTGGCCGACACGGCAAACCTGCAGCCTGCAGGCGGTTCGAGCAATTCACGTAAGGTCACGATGGCGCGCTCGTCACGTTCGAACCCGCCAGCCGATTGCACCGGCCCGACCAGCGCGCGGGCAAGCCGCTCCCCACGACGCGAAACGGGTCCGCCTTGCTGCATGCCGTTGCCTCGGGCCATACGTTCCAACGGCTTGTCGCGACCTGGAAATCGAATAGCCTTTGCGCATGAACCTCAGATCGGTCCAATTGCTGAGAATGATCGTCCGCACGGGCTCCTTGGCGTCGGCGGCGCAGCGCCTCGGCATGAGTCCTTCGGCGGCAAGCCGGATGATCGCGATGCTGGAACGCGAGCTGAAACTGACGCTGTTCTCGCGCCGGAACCGGAAACTGGACCTGACAGAGCAGGGGCGGGACTTCATGCGCCGGTCCCAGCACATTCTCGAAGGGGTCGAACGCCTGACCGAGATCGCATCGCAGGTGCGCTCGACCGAGGCCGAACCCCTGCGGCTGGTCAGCACCGTCCCCCTGGCAACTTCGCTCCTGGACCCGGTGCTCGCGCGATGGCAGTCGGGGGCGCGTGCCGCGAGCGTGCTTCTCGATATCGAGACCCGCTTCGATCTGGAAAGCAAGGTGGCGGCGCGCGAATACAATCTCGGAATCCTGTCCCTGCCAATCGAGAACGCGATCGTCGACCTGGATGTGCAACCGCTTGCCAGCGCGCGGCACGAAATCGCCATGGCGCCGGGTCACCCGCTTTGCCGGCAAGATACGCTGTCCATGCATGAGCTTGCCGACGCGGAATTCGTCGCTCTGCGGCCGGGGCAGAGATGGCGTCAGCGTCTCGATGCGTTGGCGTCAGCCAGTTCCTTCGCGCCTCGCGTCCTGTGCGAGACAGGCTCGACGACCGTGGCGCTCGACATGGTTCGGCGCGGTCTGGGCATCGCACTGGTGGACCGCATGATCGCCGGGCTGGAGAATGACGCCACCCTGGTGATGCGTCCGCTGGAGCCGGAGATCTGGACCGAGTATTGCCTGATCACGGGCCGTGAGCGCGCCTCGCCCGTGACCCGAGACTTTTCGCGGATGCTGCGCGACTGGCTTCAGGAGCGTTGCAGCGACAGTGCCGACCTGGCCGCATCGCTCAAGCTGGCCGAGCCGGCAGAACCGGTTGCAAGACCGTCCAGGCGCGCCCTCGCATCCGATGCCAGCTGACGCGCGATCGCGGCGCTGTGCGATGCGTTGCGACGGGGGTCCAACAGGCGTTCGAGCGTCTCGCGGTCGGTCAGGCGGGCGATCTCGGGAGATGCCATCATAAGGTCGAGAAGGGGGGTGTCACTCTCTCGCGCGGTCGCCGCGACGGCGTGAAGGAGATCATGCGCCGGGGATCGTCCGATCATCGGCGCAAGATGCATCATCACGGCCTCCAGCGACGTCATTTCCCCCGTCGAAAGAAGATGAGCGGTCAGGGCCTGCTCGTTCACCGTGACCCGGTCGAGCACCTCGCCGAGCTTCGCGGCCACCTCCAGCGCGAGAAGGCCCGTTTCCTGGACCAGTATGCGCAATTCGCGGTTGGTGACGGAATCGCCTTCATGCGACGGCGGGGTCACCGAGAATGCAGCCGCACCTTTTGCCCGCAGCCGCGACGCATCCGCGTTCAGCGTGACAACGATCTTCGGGTTTACCTTGTGCGGCATGGTCGAACTGCCCACCACCTCATGCCCCAATTCCTCGGACACCTCGCCGATCTCGGTCTGCATGGCGGCATAAAGATCCGTGCCGATGCGGCCGGCTGCGACACCCAGCATGGCGAGCCGCGTGACATACTCGATCAGCGGGTCGACCTGTGCGCGCCCGGCATAGAGCGCGGGACGCAGGCCCAGCTCCCTTGCAAGCTCCGCCGCCAGTTCCGGCCCGTCCTGTCCGAGGCTCTGGTACGACCCGATCGCCCCCCCGAACCGAAGGCAGAAGAGGCGTTCCTCGCAGGCTTCGAGTTGCTCGAGCACCCTCAGCATCTCGTCTATCCAACCCGCGACCTTGAAGCCGAAGGTGATTGGCAGCGCGTGCTGCCTGTTGGTGCGGCCCACCATGACGGTATCGGCATGTGCCTCGGCCAGCGCCGACATGCGCAGCAGCGCATAAGACAGACGCTCGGTCAGCTCGGCCTGGACATCGCGCAGGATCAGCAGGCGGCCCGCATCCATGACGTTCTGTGTCGTGGCGCCCCAGTGAACCCATGCGCCGGCCTCGCCGCTGGCCTCCGACAGGCATTTGGCGAGCGCGTGAACCGGCGCCATCGTGCGGCGGATCTCGTGTCGCAACCGGTCGAGATCGATGCATTCCAGCCGCGCCGCCTTGTCGATGTCATGCGCGGCCCAAGCGGGAATGATGCCGGTCTTGCCCTGCACACGCGCAAGGGCGGCTTCCACGTCCAGCCATGATTGCCATCGCCGTTCGTCGGAAAAATGGGACTGGCTGTCTTCAAATGGCATCGGATACGCCTTCTTGCTGGCGGGGCTGCAACGCGCGTTCGATCGAGGGCACGGCGGACAGGAGGGCCTCGGTGTACGGGTCTTTCGGTGCATGAAGGACCTGCGCGGCCCCGCCGATCTCGACGATGCGGCCCGCCTTCATGACCGCGACACGGTCCGCGATCTGGTGCACGACGCCGATGTCGTGCGTGATGATGAAAAGCGTCAGGCCGCTTCTGCCCTTGAGATCAGCCAGAAGGTTCAGGATCTGCGCCTGCACCGAGACGTCGAGCGCCGAGGTCGGTTCGTCGCAGACCAGGATTTCGGGGTTCAGGATCAGGGCGCGAGCGATTGCCACGCGCTGACGCTGCCCACCCGACAGCTGGTTGGGGTAGTTGTGCATGAAGGCACGCGGCAGCCCGACCGTGTCGAGCGTCTCCGCGACGCGCGCGCGCCGCTCGGTCGCAGTGCCGATCCCGTGCAGCGACATCGGTTGGGCGATGATCTCGGCGATGCTGCGCCGCGGGTTCAGCGAGGAATACGGATCCTGGAAGATCGGCTGGATCAGCCTTGCGCGGTTCACGCCGGCAAGTTCGCTGACCGGCGCGCCATCGACCTCGATCCTGCCTTCGGTCGGTTTGTCGAGCCCCAGAAGCATCCGGGCGAGCGTGCTCTTGCCCGATCCGCTTTCGCCGACGAGCGCGAAGGTCTCGCCGCGCCGTACCGACAGGTCGACATTATCCACCGCGCGGATCTGCCTGCGCGGCTGAAAGACTCTCGGTCGGGTGGCGAAGACGCGCGAGACGCCGCCAAGCTCGATCACCGTGTCGTCCGCGATATCGGTGGCGGTCGGAATCTCGGGTTGCGGTGCAGCCGCCGCGAGCACGCGATCCGGCGGAAGAATACAACGGTAGGCATGGTCCGGCCCGGCATTCCGGAGATCCGGGTGCGCGCTGCGGCATGCGGACTCGACCAGAGGGCAGCGGTTTTCGAACACGCAGGCGCGGCGCGGGCCGTAGACCGGGCGGATCTGTCCCGGGATCGCGGCGAGGCGGCGGCGCACTCCGTCGGGTTCGGGGGCGGCCTTGATGAGCGCCGACGTATAGGGGTGCTGGGGACG
Source organism: uncultured Roseicyclus sp. (assembly GCA_964623765.1). GTDB lineage: Bacteria > Pseudomonadota > Alphaproteobacteria > Rhodobacterales > Rhodobacteraceae > Roseibacterium. The sequence goes on along the minus strand of CAZUVG010000044.1, from coordinate 5,645 downwards.
GCCCAACACGTCCGCAACAGGCCCCGACTCCACGAACTCGCCGGCATACATCACGGCGACGCGGTCGACCGTTTCCGCCACCACGCCGAGATCGTGCGTGATCAGGATCGTCGCCATTCCCAGGTCGCGCTGCAACTCGGCCATCAGCCTCAGGATTTCCGCCTGAACCGTCACGTCGAGCGCCGTGGTCGGCTCGTCCGCGACGATCAGGTCGGGCTCGGCCATCAGCGCCATGGCGATCATGATCCGCTGGCGCTGCCCGCCCGAGAACTGGTGCGGGTATTGATCGAGACGGCCAGACGGATCGGGCATCCTGACCCGATCCAGAAGGTCGACGGCCCGCTTCCGGGCCTCCGTTTCCGTCATCAGGCCCGCACGCACGACGCTTTCCGTCAGCTGGCGCCCGATCGGGTAGACCGGGTTGAGCGACGTCATCGGCTCCTGGAAGATCATGGCGATCTTCTGGCCTGCGATCGTCCGGGCGAACTCGGCGTCGGGCATCCGCGTCAGATCGTGGTCCAGAAGGCGGAGTGTCCTGGCGGTCCGCATGGCGCTGCGCGGCAGGAGGTTCATCAACGCCAGCGCCGTC
>CAZUVG010000044.1:0-5046 GCA_964623765.1 uncultured Roseicyclus sp. | reverse complement strand
GTCATCGACTTGCCCGAGCCGCTCTCGCCGACGATGCCCAGGGCCTCGCCGCGCGCAAGGCTCAGATCGATGTCGTGGACGGCGTTCAGGGGTCCGTTGGGCGTCCTGAGCGTGACCGACACCCCCTCCATCTCGAGAACGGTCTGCGTCATGTCAGTTCCTCCCCTCCGGCGCGGTGATGTCGCGCAGCCCGTCGCCCGCCAGGTTCGCCCCGACCACGAGCAGGAAGATCGCGATCCCGGGCAGCACGATCTGCCAGGGGCGGAAGAACATGACCTCCTTGCCCTCGGCGATCATGAGACCCCAGGACGGTGTCGGGGGCTGGATGCCGACGCCGAGGAAGCTGAGCGCGCTTTCCGCGAGGATGGCCACGCCCAGTTCGAAGGTGAAGATCACCAGGATCTGCGGGACGAGGTTTGGCAGGATCTCCCGCAGGAGGATCTGCGTCCGGGAGGCGCCGAGCGCCTCGGCAGCCGCCACGAAGTCGATCTCGCGCAGGCGCATCGTCGCCGATCGGGTGACGACGAGGTAGTACGTCCAGTGCAGGACCCCGACGATCCCGATCACGACCCATACGGACGGACCGATGATGAACACCAGCGCCATGGCGAGCAACAGCCCCGGAAGGGCGAGTTGCGCCGTCAGAACGAAGTTGACCGCATGGTCGATCCTGCCGCCGAAGTATCCCGCCAGAACCCCCAGCGTCACGCCGAGGAACATGCCGATGGTCGCCGCACCGAAGCCGACCAGCAGCGAGATGCGGGTGCCGTAGATAAGCCGGCTGAGATAGTCGCGCCCGACCTGGTCGGTGCCCAGGAGGTACTCCCACCGGCCGCCTTCTTCCCAGACAGGCGGCAGCATGCGGGCGGACAGGGTCTGCTCGAACGGGTCGTGCGGTGCTAGGAACGGGGCGAAGATCGCCACGACCAACAAGCTCACGAGGATGCCGATGCCGATCTGAAGCCCACGGTGGCGCAACGCGCGCGCGCGGATGGTCTGCCAAGGGGTGGGCGCCATGCCGCGTTCTTCCAGCGCCTCGGCTTCCTCCAGCAGAAGATCTTCCTTGCCGACTGTCATGATCCGACCCTCAGGCGCGGATCCAGCGCCGCGTTCAGGATGTCTGCCAGGAGATTCATGGCCACGAAGACCAGTGCGAAGAGAAAGATCAGCATCTGCACGGTCGGAATGTCGGAACCCAGTATCGAGTCGAGCGCCAGGCGCCCGAGCCCGTTGATCGCGAAGATCGTCTCGGTGATGACCGACCCCGAGAACTTGTGCCCCAGCTGCACCGCAAGCACGCTGATCACGGGCAGGATGGCGTTGCGCAGGGCATGGTGGCGGACGAGTGCCGCCCCCCTGAAACCCTTGGCCCGCGCCGTCCGGATGTAGTCGCTCTCCATGACCTCAAGCATGCCCGTCCGGGTCAGGCGCATGACCGCGGGCACGGAACTCGCCCCCAGCACGAAGGCCGGCAGAACGAAGTGCATCAGCGTGTCGTCTCCGGAGACGGGAAAGATGCTCCATGTCACGGCGAACAGGATGATCATGATGAGGCCGAGCCAGAAGTTCGGAATCGCCTGTGCCGAGACGGCTATGGCAAGCGCCGCACGGTCCACCACGGTGTTCGGCCGCAGCGCCGCGACGATACCGAGCGGCAGGGCGATGATGACGGTGATCGAGAGGGAGAGAAGCGCCAGCAGGAGAGTGACGGGCGTGCGTTCCGCGACCATCTCGGCGACCGGCTTGTTCCAGTAGTAGCTTTCGCCGAAATCGCCGCGCAGCACGCCCGTGGCCCATTCGGCGTAGCGCACCATGACCGGACGATCCAGTCCGTAGGTCCGCCGGATCTGTTCCACGACCTCGGGCTCCGCGTCCTCGCCCGCGATCGCGTAGGCGGGATCGGTGGCGAAGTTCAGCAGGATGAAGGTGACGAAGGACAGGACGACCGCCACGGCCAGCGCCAGTCCAAGGCGTTGCAGGACGTATTTTGGCATGGGGTTCTGCTTTGCGTTCTGCGCAGGGCAGCGGCCCGACCGGTGGCCGGGCCGCTCCGCGTGTTACTTCCAGCCGGCCCGGTACAGCCGCGGCAGGCCGTCCGGATAGACCGGGAAGTCGACCTCGGAGCTGACGAGGAAGTTCTGGGCATAGGACACCATCGGGACCCAGTAGGCCTGATCCGAGATGATGCTCAGCGCCTCGGAATACAGGCGGCGGCGTTCTTCCATGTCACCCGTTACCTCGGCGGCAAGCACCAGTTCCGTGACTTCCGGGTTGTTGGACATGTTGCGGTCGCTGGTATCGTTGAAATGCACCCGCAAGATGGCGGCCGCATCGGGCGTCCCGCCCGAGCCCCAGGTTCCGAAATAGGCCTCGATGTCGCGATTGGCGCGCGCCTCGTTGAGCGAGGCCAGCTCGACATGGCGCAGGCTGACGTCGATGCCGATATCCGTGAGATCGGATACCACGGCCTCGGCGATGGCCCGGTCGCGATAGGACCAGAGTTCCAGCGGGAAACCGTCGGCGTAACCCGCCTCGGCGAGAAGGGCCCGGGCGCGGTCGGGGTCGAACTCGTAGCGGGCGACGCTCTGGTCGCAGCCGAACTGCGCCGGATGGCAGGCCGTGTAGACGGGCTGCGCACCGCCGCCCATCAGGAACTCGGCGATCTCGGGACGCTCGATCGCGTGGTTCATCGCGCGGCGGACCAGCACGTTGGTCAGCGGTCCGCCGGGGTCCGTATGCCCGAAGGCGTCGAGCACGAGGAAGCCGATCCGCAGGTCGGTCGAAACGACGTGGTCGACATTCGGCGCCGCGCCCATCGCCTCGGCCACGTCACGCGAAACCTTGAACATCCAGTCGATGCCACCCGACATCAGCTCGGCCTGCTGCGTCCCGAGGTCGGGAATGTTGCGGATGACGATGTTGCCGATCTCGATCGGTTGCTTCGGGCTTTCCCCGAAATACCCCTCGTAGGCCTGAAGGACGACTTCCTCGCCGGGATCGAAGGACACGACCCGGTAGGGCCCGAGGCCGACGTGGGTGGTCGCCATGGCGGCCTGGTCATCATCGTAGGCGCCGGCGGGCCGGATCTGCACGCGGTTCGCCATGTCGCGGATGGCAAGGGGGTACTCCTCCAGCATGTGGAAGCGCACCGTGAAGTCATCCACGATCTCGACCTCCTCGAGCCAGCGTTCGATCACGCCGCGCGCCTGGGACTCGCTGTCCTCCGAAATGACGAAATTGTAGGTGTAGGCCACGTCTTCCGCGGTCAGCGCCGACCCGTCGTGAAAGGTGATGCCGTCGCGCAGCGTCACCTCGATGGTCGTGGGGTCGAGGTATTCGTAACCCGTGGCGACGGAGGGGACGTACTCGTTCGTGTCCGGGTCGTAGTCGAACAATCCCTCGTCGACCAGGTCGGACAGGATGATGTATTCCCGCTTCGTCGTGTAGTTGTAGTCGAGGTTCAGAAGCTCCTCGGCGAAGGCGACCCTGAGCGTATCGTCCTCCGCTCCGGCCTGAGCCGGGATCGGTGCAGCCAGCGGCAAGAAGGCCGCGGCGACTGCGAGGCGCATGCATCCACGCATAGATTTATCCTCCCTTTCCTTGCGCCTCGACCGTATGGCCCACCGAAAGATCGAACAAGTGCATTGATTGCATGTAAAGTTGCGATATTCGCAAGTTAAAGCCAGGTGCGTATTCGCCTCTCCCTTGGCCCGAAGCCGGCAAGAAGTCCGGACGAGAATCCCACCGGGGATACGCGGCAATCCGGCCCTGGAGGCATCGCCGCGACAATCACCGCAGATAGACCGCGGCGAGTTCGGCGAGCGTTCTGCCGTCTGCGGACAGGACTTCCAGACGCTGTCCCTCCACTCGGGCGCCCCGGGCCCGGCAGAGAACGTCCCGAAGCGTTAGATCGAGGTGATCGGCGATCCCCTCGCAATCCGCGCAGGGAAGCGTACCGCGCAACGTCGCGGGCAGGCGCAGACCGCGAGCGCCGACAGGCGAGACTTCATCGTTCGTCCCGGTCCCTTGGACGAATACGAGTTCGACCTCGACGGGCAACGGGTCTCCGTCCGAAAGGACGCGGTTGAACCGGTCGGTCGTGAAGAGAAGCCGGCCGTCCTGCCGGATCGTCGCGCGGAGGGAATAAACCGCGCGAGGATCGAGTGCATCCGGATCGTAGTCGATCGAGAAGGCGATGGGCGGCTGGCCTGGGCCCTCGATCACGGTTCCGGCGAGACGGGTCGCGGGTGCACCGGCGCGGGCGACGTCCTCGATGACCGCCTCGAAGACCGCATCGGGCGGCAGGACAATCCGCTCGCGGACCTGTGCCGTGCCTGTCAGAGTCTCCGCCGCGGCGGGGGAGAAGGCAATCGCCAGCGCGAGGAGCGTCAGGATCGGGCGCGGGCCGCACCGCGCCGAAGCCTGCATCTTGGCGTTCCGCCACAGTGGCCATCTTCCGGACATCGTCTCCAACTCCTTGCAAACTCGACGAGAACTTACCGACGACCGGACCGCTTGCCCGGACCGGGTGACCCGTTCCGGGTCACGCGCCCCCAAAGCGCCCCGGGAATCGGCTTATCGGGCAGTCGAGGACAACACTTCGGAGAGAGACATGACACGAAAGATTCTCGGAGTCGCCGCCGCGGCTGCCCTGATGCTCGCCGGCTGCGTGGAGCAGACCGGTTTCGGCGGATCGGGCGGCAGTTTCGGCGGCTCGGGCGGCTTCGGCGGTTCGGGCGGCAGTTTCGGCGGTTCCGGCAGCAGCGGTTCGGCGGGCCTTTCGCTGGCACGCGACACCTGCATCCGGGATATCGAGGACCGCGGCGCGTCCGTGGTGCGGATCGAGTCGACCCGCGAGGTTCAGAACCGCGCCGAGATCGTGGTCCTGATCCGTCGTAGCCCGGCCTCCGTCAACACGGAGCGTCGCCTCTGCACCTTCTACTACAACACCGGGCTACACGACACGCGGCCGATCTGAACCGCATCCAAATCAATTCAAGGAGGCCGAGATGAAACGACTTCTGACCCTGATCGCCGCAGGCTCGC
>CAZUVG010000043.1:0-12018 GCA_964623765.1 uncultured Roseicyclus sp. | reverse complement strand
GCCCCGGCCCCGGCGGGCTCACCCGGGGGCTTCTCGCCGAGGGCGCACGCCGGGTCGTGGCGGTGGAGAAGGACGCGCGCTGCCTGCCGGCACTTGCAGAGATCGCCGCGGCCTACCCGGGACGGCTCGACGTGATCCATGGCGACGCGCTCGATCTCGACTGGCGCGCGCACCTGACCCCGCCCGTCAAGGTCGTGGCCAACCTCCCCTACAATGTGGGCACCGAGCTTCTGGTGCGCTGGCTCACGCCGCGGGACTGGCCGCCGGCCTGGACGTCGCTCACGCTCATGTTCCAGCGCGAGGTCGCCGAGCGGATCGTGGCCGCGCCGGGATCGAAGGCCTACGGGCGGCTCGCCATCCTCGCGCAGTGGCGCACGACGGCGAGGATCGCCATGACGCTGCCGCCCGAGGCGTTCACGCCGCCGCCCAAGGTGCGCTCGGCGGTCGTGCATCTCGAGGCGTTGCCCGGGCCGCGCTTCGCCGCCGACCCGGAGGTCCTGTCGCGCGTCGTCGCCGCCGCCTTCAACCAGCGGCGCAAGATGCTGCGATCCGCTCTCAGGGGCCTCGCGCCGGATATCGAGGACAAGCTCCGCGCCGCCGGGATCGCGCCCACAGCCCGGGCCGAGGAACTGCCGGTCGAGGCCTTCTGCGCATTGGCGCGGGAACTCGCGTGAGGCGTCACGGCTGCATCGTCACCCATACAGGGATCACCGCCCATCCCGCGGTTGCAGAGCCGGACAGGACCTGAGCCCCGGCGGCCGCGTGCGGCACAAGCATCCCGTGCGGGCGTGGGGCGTGCTCCTACCAATGCCGCTTCGGCCGGACGGCCGGCGCAGGCGACGCGACCGTTCCGCCGTTCCGGCGGGGCCTCGGGAAACCAAGTGCAACGGGAAAATCGTCTGGAAGGAACCGACCGGAGCGCGACAGGCGAGATAGCCCATCCGAAGTTACCGACCGTGACGACCGCATTCGTCGCGCACCCGGTTTGCCGGGCGGCATCATCCGCGCTGTCGACGGGCTGCGCCCCGTGAACGACTGGCGTGCCATCGAGGCATCGGGCACGCCTGTCCCCCCCGGTAAGGCCTACTCGGCGGCTTCCTGCGAGGAATCGCCGCCGCCGTCCGTGGACGGGCCGTCGCCACCTTCGGTCTTCTTGGACCGTCGGCCGCGGCCGCGGCGGGGCTTGGACGCGCTTTCGGGTGTCTCGACAAGCGTGCTTTCGGCCTGGTCGGAGGGGTCCATGACGGCGTCGAAGGACCGGCCCTCGCCGCCCTCCTGTCGCTTCTGGCCGGCGTCTTCCGCCGAGCCCTGCCCCTGCTGATCGTCGCCGCGCTGTGCGTCCGACTGCTGACCGCCGCCCTGCTGGCCACCGCCGCCCTGCTGCTGTTCGCGGCGGGCTTCCTGCTCGCGCTGCGCCTCGCCCAGCAGACGCAGGTAATGCTCGGCGTGCTGCTGGAAGTTCTCGGCCGCGACGCGGTCGTTTCCGAGCTGGGCGTCACGGGCAAGCTGGTTGTACTTGTCAATGATTTGCTGCGGCGTGCCGCGCACCTTGCCCTCGGGGCCGGAGGAATCGAACACCCGGTTGACGATATTGCCGACCGAGCGGTTGCGGTTCCCCTTGGACCGCGAGCGGTTCTTAGATGATCTCATGTCTGTCTACAGGTCCAGTTGTCCTGGGTGTTGCCGGGTCTGGCGCCGTGATGCGCCGCCACCGCGAACGAGGCGGGCCGGTTTCCTTTGCGGGGCCCGCTGCATCTTGCGAAATCCGCGCGGGGAGGCTGTTGCCTCGTCCCGCGCGAGGCTGACTAACCACGTGCTGCGTTGCGAAACAAGGCGAAATCGAAAAGCCGAGCGGTTTTTCGCCCCCGATTGCACCCTTGCTGCCACGCGGTAGCGCTATCAGCCCTCTTTGCCGCGGGCGGCAACGACGCCGGTCACCACGCGATCCTTTCCGTTGATGTCGGGTCGGACCTTCACGTCTTCAAGTCCTGCAGCGGCAAACAGGTTCCGAACGGCCGGCCCCTGCCCGGCCCCGATCTCGACGGCGAGGCGGCCGCCGGGGCGCAGGTGCGCAACGACGCCGGCCAGGATCGCACGGTAGGCGCCCATCCCGTCACCCCCGGGCGTGAGGGCGGCGCGGGGCTCGTGCCGGGTGATCTCGGGCGCGAGCCCCGCGTACTCCTCCGCGCTCACGTAAGGCGGGTTCGACACGACGAGATCGAATCTCGCCGTCGCAGGCACCGCCGCCCACCAATCTCCCTGCGCCAGCGTCAGGCGGTCGCGCACGCCGTGCCGCTCGGCATTGGCGCCGGCCACGGCAAGCGTGTCTTCCGAGATGTCGGTTGCGAGCCCCCGCGCCTCCGGGCGCTCTGCAAGCAGCGTCACGGCGAGGATTCCAGACCCGGTCCCGAGGTCGAGGAGATCCGAGAACGGACCATCCAGCGCAGCCTCGATGACCGCTTCGGTATCGGGCCGTGGCGTCAGGACATGGCGCGAAACCGCGAAGTCGCGGCCCCGGAACGGCCAGCGTCCGAGGATCTGGGCCGTCGGTTCGCGCGCGGCGCGGCGCGACAGCATCGCCTCCGCTACCGCCAGCGCCGCCGCGGGCAGCGGCTCGCGGCCGGCCGTGGAGAGCCGCACGGCGTTCCATCGCGTGGCGGCGCCGAGCAGCAGGCGGGCGTCGCGGCGCGCCTCCTCCACCCCGATCAGCGGCGCGAGCCGTGCCGTGGCCGCGCGTAGCCAGTCACCGGCCGTGATGTCCTCGGGGCCCTGCCCCGGCATCGCTGTCAGGCCTCCATCTCGGCCAGCATCCGGGCCTGCGCATCCTCGGTCAGGGCGTCGATCACCTCGTCGAGGTCGCCCTGCATGACCTCGGCCAGCCGGTAGAGCGTGAGGTTGATGCGATGGTCCGTCAGCCTGCCCTGGGGGAAGTTGTAGGTCCGGATGCGTTCGGAGCGGTCGCCGGTGCCGATCTGCGCCTTGCGGTCGGCGGCCCGGTCCGCGGCCGCCTTCTGCCGCTCGATGTCGTAGAGCCGCGCGCGCAGGACAGCCATGGCGATCTCGCGGTTGCGGTGCTGCGATTTCTCCGAGGATGTCACGACGATGCCCGTGGGCAGGTGCGTGATGCGCACCGCGCTGTCGGTGGTGTTGACGTGCTGCCCGCCGGCGCCCGAGGCGCGCATCGTGTCCACGCGGATATCGGCGGCGGGTATGTCGATGTCCACGGCCTCGGCCTCGGGCAGGACGGCGACGGTCGCGGCGGAGGTGTGGATGCGCCCGCCCGATTCCGTCTCGGGCACGCGCTGCACGCGGTGGACGCCGGACTCGAACTTCAGCCGCGCGAAGACGCCCTCCCCCGCGATCCGCGCGGTCACCTCTCGGATGCCGCCCAGTTCGCTCTCCTGAAGATCGACGATCTCCACCGTCCAGCCCTTCGCCTCGGCATAGCGGGTATACATCCGCAGCAGGTCACCGGCGAATAGCGCGGCCTCCTCGCCGCCGGTGCCGGGCCGTATCTCGAGCATGGCGGGCCGCGCGTCGGCCTCGTCCCGCGGCAGGAGGGCGAGGCGCAGCGCCTGCTCGGCCGCGGGGATCTCCGCCCGCAGGCGGTCGATCTCTTCCTCGGCAAGGTCGCGCATCTCGGGGTCGGAGGCCATCGCGCGAGCCTCGTCGAGTTGTGCCGACAGCGACTGATAGTTGGCAATCCGGGCGACGACGGGCTTCAGCTCGGAATATTCCCGCGCGATGGCGGCGATCGCGTCGGGTGCGGCGCCCGCGTTCAGCTGCGCCTCGAGATACTCGAAGCGTTCGGTGATCTGTCGCAGGCGGTCGCGGGGCAGCATTGGCGCGATGTGCCGGGCGGACGCGCCGCGGTCAAGGCCCACTCAGGGCGTCGCCGCGTCGATCCAGCGGGTCACACGCGCCGCGTTCACGCCGAGATCGGACTGGCCGAAGCGGGAGCGGGAGAAGATGTCGATCCGCGTCCCCTCGCCCTCGGGATGCAGTCGGATCGAGACGGCGTCGGGAAAACCCATGATCCGCGAGCGCACGACGTAGGTGGCGTGACCCTCCCCGGCTAGATCGCCGGCGATCAGTCTGGCGCCGTCGGCCTCGGCCACCGCGGCAAGACGCGTGGCGACGGCCTCCGGGTCGCGGGGAATGCGCGGGGCCTCGTCGCCCGCGCGCAGCGCGTAATTCGGCGTGGACGGCGGCACGGCCTGGGCGGGGTCCACGTGCCAGCGCTCGGCCGGCATCGGAGCGAGACGGAACCAGACCGCGCTCGCGACGAGGGCAAGAACCAGAAGGCCCGCAAGGATCAGGAAGATGCGCATGGGCCAGCACTGGCAAGCGTGGCGCAGAACGTCAAGCGCCGCGCACTACCCCCTCGTATTTGTCGAGGAAGGCTTCAGCGGGCAGCGCGCGGAAATCCTCCAGCGCGGCGCGGAGGCGTTCGTGGTCCCAGTCCCACCAGGCAAGCGCCACCATGCGCTCGGCGATCTCCGGCGGCTGGCGGCGGCGCAGGGGTTTTGCCGGCACGCCCGCGACGATCGTGTAGGGATCGACGTCGCGCGTCACCACCGCCCCCGCTGCCACCACGGCGCCGTCGCCCACGGTTATCTCGGGGCGAACGATGGCGCCGTGCCCGATCCATGTGTCATGGCCGATCGTCGTCCGGCGGCTTGCGCGGTGGTCGAAAAAGGCCTCGTCCCGGCCCGCGTCGGACCAGTAGTCGTCCGAGCGGTAGAGAAAGTGATGCAGGCTCGCGCGGTCGAGCGGATGGTCCGTCGGGCCGATCCGGGCGAAGGAGGCGATGTTGCAGAACTTGCCGACGGTCGTGTTGGCGATGTCGCAGAAGCGCGTGGTGTAGGAATAGTCGCCAAGCTCGGAATTCAGGATCACCGTGCCGCGGCCGAGCTCGGTGTATCGGCCAAGGGTGCTGTTCGTGACCTGCACGTCGTCGTGGACGAGCGGCTCCTCGCTCAGGTTCTTGGGCATCGGGGACGCTCCGGCCTTGCTTCGCGACGGGGTTACGCTTGGGACGGGACCGGGCGCAAGGGGGCTCTGCCCGCCTGTGCGGCCTCCCCCGGGAGTTTTCCTGCCCGGGTGAAGGGACGGTCAGGCGAGCGCGGCGGCGGTGGCGCGGGCGATTACGCGTTCCTCGTCGGTCGGGATGACGAGGATGGGCACGGGTCCCGCGTGGATTTCGGTCGCGTTGGCGTCATTGGCGGCAGCGTCGACCTTCAGGCCCATGAAGCCGAGCGTCTCCGTCGCGCGGGCGCGGACCGGTCCTGCATGCTCGCCGATGCCGCCGGTGAAGACGAGCGCATCGAGCCCGCCGAGGACGGCCGCGAGCGCGCCGATCTCGCGGGACAGGCGGAACACGTAGTAGTCGACGGCCTCGGCCGCGCGCGGGTCGTCCGAGGCAAGCAGCGTGCGCATGTCGTGCGAGATGCCGGAGAGGCCCTTGAGCCCGCTTTCGCGGTAGAGAAGCCTGGTAAGCGCCTCGGCGTCCATGCCTTCGGCCAGCAGATGCAGGATCACGCCGGGGTCGAGCTGGCCACAGCGCGTGCCCATTGGCAACCCGTCGAGCGCGGAGAACCCCATCGTCGAGCCAACGGAGCGGCCTTCGCGCAGGGCACACAGCGAGGCGCCGTTGCCGAGATGGCCGACGATGGTGCGGCCGCGGGCAAGGTCGGGGAAGTCCTGCGCGAGGCGGCCGGCGATGTAGTCGTAGCTGAGACCGTGGAAGCCGTAGCGGCGCACCCCCGCCTCGTAGAAATGCCTCGGCAGGGCGAAGGTGTCGTTGACCCACGGGTGGCCGCGATGGAAGGCAGTGTCGAAGCAGGCGACCTGCACCGCGTCCGGAAAGGCCTCCATGGCCGCCCGGATGCCGGCGAGGTTGTGCGGCTGGTGCAAGGGCGCGAGCGGCGAGAGCGCATCGAGCGCCGCGACCGCGCCATCGTCGAGCACCCGGGGCCCGTCGATCTCGGGACCGCCATGGACGACACGGTGGCCGACGCCGCGGATGGGCCCATCGCCCGTGCCGGGCGCGAGCGCCGCGAGGATCGCGCGAAGGCCCGCTGCGTGATCGGGGGCGGCGACCGAGGTCTCCTTGCCGTCCAGCACGAGGCGCGCCCCGGCCTCACCCAGCCGGTCGATCTGGCCGCGGAGCCGTTCCTCCGGCTCGGGCGCTATATCGTAGAGGCCGAACTTGATCGAGGAGGAGCCGGCGTTGAGCGTGAGAAGGAGGCCGCTCACGCCTGCCGCCCCGCCGCCTCGGCGCAGAGCGCGGCGACCGCGCAGGAGGCAAGCCGCGCCCGGTCGTCGTCGGCCCGCGAGGTGAGGATGACCGGCACCTGCGCCCCCATGACGATGCCCGCCGCCTCGGCATGGGCGAGGAACGTCAGCTCCTTCGCGATCATGTTCCCGGCCTCGAGATTGGGCGCGACGAGGATGTCGGCGCGGCCCGCGACGAGGCCCGTCAACCCCTTGGTCCGCGCCGCGTCGAGGTCCACGGCGTTGTCCATGGCGAGCGGCCCGTCCACGAGCCCGCCCGTGATCTGCCCGCGATCGGCCATCTTGGACAGGATCGCGGCGTCGAGCGTCGAGGGAATCGAGGACGTCACCGTCTCGACGGCGGAGAGGATGCCGGCCTTGGGCTGCTCCACCCCGAGCGCACGTGCGAGGTCGATGGCATTCTGGACGATGGAGACCTTCGTCTCTAGGTCGGGGGCGATGTTGATCGCGGCGTCGGTCACGAACAGCAGATGGTCGAGCCCCGGCACGTCCATGACGAAGACGTGGCTCAGGCGGCGGTTGGTCCTGAGACCGCCCTCCTTCTTGAGGATGGCGTGCAGGAGCTGGTCGGTGTGAAGGTGCCCCTTCATCACCGCCCGCGCACGCCCTTCGTGCACGAGCGCCACCGCTTTCAGCGCGGCCGCGCGGTGGTCGGGAATGTCGCAGATCTCGATGCCCGAGATGTCCGCGCCGGCCTCGTCGGCGGCGGCCTCGATCCGGTCGCGGGCGCCCACGAAGACCGGGTCGATCAGCGTCTCGTCCCGGCCCAGCAGCGCGCCCATGAGCGCGTCCGCGCTTTCGGGGCAGACGACGGCCGTGGGAATCGGCGGCAGGGACCGCGCGCGGTCGAGCAGGCGGTCGAAATTCGCGTGGCTCTGCACCGTCAGGCCCGGCACGCCCTTCACGTCGAAGGAGAGCGCGTGGTCGGGCGCCTTCACCCGAGCCAGCCCCTCGCAGATCGTGCCGCCGGGTCCGTCGACGCGGGTCGAGAGCGTCACCTCGCCGTCGGGCCCCTTTTCCTCCACCCGGACGCAGACCGTCAGCGTCTCGCCGGCATGGGCGCGGCCGGTGAAACGCAGGTCCTGGCTGAGGTAGAGCGTCCCCGGCCCCGGAAGCTGGTTGCCGAGCACGCCCGAGATCAGCGCCGCGATCCAGGCCGACGGCGCCACCGCCTCGGGCTTGCCGTCCCCGTCGCCGTCGTATCGCGGCAGGTGCATCGGGTTCACGTTGCCGCTGGAATGCGCGAAGACGTAAAGGTCATCGGCGCGCACGAGCCGGGTTGTGGTCGCCTCCATGCCCGGTTCGAGCTCGGCATAGGGCTTGGCGGTGAAGATCGTCATGGGACTCCGGCAGCTGATGGCGGTTCGGGGCTCAACCTAGGGCGGTTTCGCGCCGCGACCTTGATGTGGGTCAGGTTTGCCCCCGTGCCTTGCCCTCGCCGCGCGGGCGGTCCAGTTTCGCGGCCAGGGCGACGCGGAGGCGGCACATGACACGCAGGATCATCATCGACACCGACCCCGGGCAGGACGATGCGGTCGCGATCCTGCTGGCGCTGGCAAGCCCCGAGGAAGTGGAGGTTGTCGGCATCACCGCGGTCGCGGGCAACGTGCCGCTGGGGCTGACCCAGATGAACGCGCGAAAGGTCTGCGAACTGGCCGGATGCCCTGACGTGCGCGTCTTCGCGGGCTGCCCGCACCCGATGCGCCGCGACCTGGTGACGGCCGAGCATGTTCACGGCAAGACCGGCCTCGACGGGATCGAGCTGCCCGAACCCGGTATGCCCCTGCAGGATACCCATGCCGTCGACTTCATCATCGAGACGCTGCGCCATGCGCCGTCGGAGACGATCACGCTCTGCCCGCTGGGGCCGCTCACCAACATCGCCACCGCCTTCCGGACGGCGCCCGAGATCGTCCCCCGCGTGCAGGAGATCGTGCTGATGGGCGGAGCCTATTTCGAGGTGGGCAACTACACGCCGGCGGCCGAGTTCAACATCTACGTCGATCCAGAGGCGGCCGACATCGTCTTCCGCTCGGGCGTGCCGATCACCGTCATGCCGCTCGACGTGACGCACAAGGTGCTGACGACGCGGGCGAGGATCGAGGCCTTCCGCGCCCTCGGGACGGAGGTAGGCCATGTGGTGTCCGAATGGATCGACTTCTTCGACCGCTTCGACATGGAGAAGTACGGCTCGGAAGGCGCGCCGCTCCACGATCCTTGCGTGATCGCACATCTGGTGCGGCCGGGGCTGTTCACGGGGCGGCACGTCAACGTCGAGATCGAGACGGTCTCCGACCTCACCCGCGGCATGACCGTCGCCGACTGGTGGGGCGTGACGGACCGGCCGAGGAACGCCACCTTCATGGGCGACGTGGACGCGCAGGGCTTCTACGACCTGCTGACGGGGCGGCTCGCCCGCCTCTAGGTCACCAGCGCGATCACGATGATGATGAGGATCGAGTAGAGCGCGATCCCGCCGCCGACGAGCCACAGGTGCCACTGCTGGAAGATCGTGGCCTTGGCCATCTGACCCGCCTGGTAGATCAGGTCCGGCCAGGTGAAGCTGACGAAGTCGCCCTGCGTGAAGACGGCGGTGATCCGGTTCTCCTCGTCCACGACGGGCAGGCGGCGGAACCTCTCGTTCGACATGATGCGCAGCCAGTCGAGCAGGTCGTCGTCGGCGCGTGCCACGCGCGGGCTATCCGTCATAACGTCTGACAGGAGCGTCGTGGTGGCATCGCGTCCCTCGTGGACCACGCGGCGCATGACGTCGCGTTCTGTGACGACGCCGAGAACCCGGCGCTCGGGATCGGTCACCATGACGGAGCCGAAACCCTTCGCGGTCATAGCGGCCACGGCCTCCTTCACGGTGGCGTCAGGCGCGAAGGTCAGCGGCTTCGGCTTCGAGGCGAACTCGGGGCGGTCGCGCAGGGTCATGGCAACGCGGTCGGTGGCGGGCATCGTGTCTCGTCCCTTGTTTGTCCTTTGATCGTGCGCCGTTCAGCTAAGGCGGCGGCGCACGTGATCAAACGCGGCTTCAAATGAGGGACCGGGACGAATAAGTGTCGGGGGACGGAACTAACGCCGGGACCCGCAGCATGACCGCGCATTTTCCCTTCGACAACAGCTATGCCCGCCTGCCCGACCGCTTCTACACCCGGCAGGTGCCGGTGCCGGTCGAGGCACCGGGACTGATCGCCATGAACGAGACGCTGGCCGAGCGTCTGGGCCTGACGCTGCCCGCCGACGCGGCGGAGACCGCGGCGATCTTCGCCGGCAACCACGTGCCCGACGGCGCCGAGCCGCTGGCGCAGGTCTATGCCGGCCACCAGTTCGGCGGCTGGGTGCCGCAGCTGGGCGACGGGCGCGCGGTGCTGCTGGGCGAGGTGGTGGCCCCGGATGGCGCGCGCTTCGACATCCAGCTGAAGGGCGCGGGCCGCACGCCCTATTCACGCATGGGCGACGGACGGGCGTGGCTGGGCCCCGTCTTGCGCGAATACATCGTGTCCGAGGCGATGGCAGCCCTCGGCATTCCCACGACGCGCGCGCTTGCCGCCGTGACCACCGGCGAGATCGTCCTGCGCGAGGGGCGCATGCCCGGCGCCGTCTTCGCCCGGGTCGCGTCGTCCCATATCCGCGTGGGCACGTTCCAGTATTTCGCCGCGCGGACGGACACCGAGGCGCTCGGCGCGCTGACCGAGCATGCCATCGCCCGCCATTACCCGGACGCCGATGGGCCCGCGGGCCTGCTCGACCGGGTCATCGCCGCGCAGGCGGAGCTGGTGGCGCAATGGATGGGGGTGGGCTTCATCCATGGCGTGATGAACACCGACAACATGACCATTTCGGGCGAGACGATCGATTACGGCCCCTGCGCCTTTCTCGACGCCTACCACCCGGGCAAGGTGTTTTCCTCGATCGACCAGTTCGGGCGCTACGCCTATGCCAACCAGCCGCAGATCGCGGTCTGGAACCTCGCGCAGCTGGCCACAGCGCTTCTGCCGCTGATGCCGGACCGGGATGCGGCGATCGAGGCCTTCACCGAGGCCGTCAACGGGTTCGCCGACCGGTTCGACGCGGCGTGGCACCGGGTTCTGCGCGCGAAGCTGGGGCTGGCGGAGGAGCGCGAGGGCGACGCCGCGCTGGCCTTCGAGCTGCTGGACATCATGGCCAAGGGCGAGGCGGATTTCACCAACACGTTCCGCGCCCTGTCGGGTCCCGATCCGGAAGCGGCAGCGACCGGATTGCGCAACCCCGGCGCGCTGACCCCATGGCTCGCCGCTTGGCGCGCGCGGCTGGCGCAGGAGGGACGGGACGAGGCCGACCGCGTGGCGATCATGCAGGCCGTGAACCCCGCGCTGATCCCGCGCAATCACCGGGTGGAAGAGGCGATCTCGGCCGCACTCGCGGATGATCTCGGACCGTTCGAGCGGCTGGTCGGCGCGCTCTCGCGGCCCTTCGACCCGGTCGGGCGCGACCTGGACCTCGCCGCGCCCCCGGCGCCGGGCGAACAGGTAACGCAGACATTCTGCGGCACGTGAGCCTCAGGCCGGTCTTGGCGCGGGCCGGTTGATCAGGATCAGCCCGGCGCAGACCAGCACCAGCGCGATCAGGATCCCCGGCCCCACCGGCTCGCCCAGCAAGAGCCAGCCGAGCGCCACGCCGAAGACCGGCGCGAGGAAGGCGAAGGCCGCGACCGAAGACGCAGGATAGATCGTCAGAAGCCAGAACCAGAACAGGAACCCCGCCGAGACGATGGCGACGACCTGGAAGCCCAGCCCTGCCCAATGGATCAGCGACGGCTCGCGCAGGAACGGGCCGAAGAACAGCGCCGCGACGAGCAGGATCGGCGCCGAGACCACGAGCTGCCACAGAAGCTGCACCTCCGGGCGCACGGTCTTAAGCGCGGTCGTGCGCACGATCAGCGCGATCCCTGCCCAGCCCATGGCGGCCCCCAGTGCGAAGAGATCGCCCAGTAGTGCCGCCTGCCCCGTGGTCGCCCCGCGCGAGACCATGGCCACAACGACACCCGCGAAGGCCAGAACAAGCCCCGCCGACTTCATCCGGGTCAGCCGCTCGCCCGGGATCAGGACATGAGCCGCAAGCGCCAGCCAGAGCGGCATGGTGTAGAAGATCACCGAGGTGCGCGTCACTGTCGTCAGGTCGAGCGCGAGGAAAAGGCAGATGAATTCGAACGCGAAGGTCGTCCCGATCAATAGGCCGGCCGGCACCGTCGCGCGCGGCAGCGTAAGGTCCAGACCCCGCCAGCGGATCCAGCCGTAGATCAGGAGAGCGCCACCGATGGACCGCAGGGCGGCGAAGAAGATCGGCTGAAGCCCGTCATTGGTGACCTTGATGACCACCTGGTTGACGGCCAGCAGAAGCGCGAAACCGGTGAGCGATATGGCCCCGAAGGCGTCGATCTGGGTCTTGGGGGGCATGGGCTCTCCTTTGCCGGTTCGCAGTGGCGGCGGGGCTGGGCCATGTCAAGCGCGTGGCGCTGCGTCGCCGTCGGCCCCGCGAAACGACCGGACGGGCCCGGTGCGTCCGGACGGCAGCATCCCTTCGCAGGCTTTTATCGATGCGCAGAATCTCCTAGACCGGAGGCATTGCCGAGGGAATGCTGCCGTCATGAGCGAAACGATCGAACAGCGCTGCGAGTCCAGGGGGTTGCGGATGACCGAGCAGCGCCGCGTCATCGCGCAGGTGCTCGAGGCTTCC